>NZ_JYDG01000139.1:0-9755 GCF_003263545.1 Rahnella sp. AN3-3W3 | reverse complement strand
AGGAGCAGAGCAAATTCCCTCTCACATTCAGGAGCAGGGATTACAGTTCTAAAGCAATTAACTCTTCCACCGTCTGCCTGCGACGAATCAACCGCGGCACGCCATTCTCAAACAACACTTCCGGCAGCAGAGGACGGGTGTTGTAGTTCGATGACATCGATGCGCCGTACGCGCCGGTATCGTGAAACACCAGATAATCGCCGATGTGTACCGGCGGCAGCGGGAAGGTTTCCACTCCGCCGCCTGCCTGCTGGGTAAACACGTCACCGGATTCGCACAAAGGACCGGCGATCACGGAATCCGTCAGCGGTTGTCCGCTCACCTCGCGGCCATCGGCCGGTAAGAGCGAAATATGGTGATAGCTGCCGTACATCGCCGGACGCATCAGGTCATTAAAGCCAGCGTCGCACAACACAAAGTGACGGCTTCCCATGTCTTTCACGGCACGGATTTGCGCCACCAGCACGCCGGATTCTGCCACCAGAAAACGTCCCGGCTCGATCTCCAGTTTAATCTCGTGCCCCAGATGCGCAGCGATTTGCTCACGCGCCCGGTTCCACAGGCCAAAATAGTGGCCGGTATCAATGGATTCTTCTTCAAAATGATACGGGATCGACAACCCGCCACCGGCTGAAATCGCTTCAATATCTTGTCCGGTTTCAATCACCTGACGCACCATCGCATCGCAAACCTGCTCAAGATGACCGTAATCCGCGCCGGAACCGATATGCATATGAATACCCACCAGTTTCAGGCCGTAACGGGCGATCTCAGCCAGCGCCTGTGGCAAATCGGCATACCAGATCCCGTGTTTGCTGTTTTCACCGCCGGTGTTAGTTTTCTGGCTGTGCCCGTGACCGAAGCCCGGATTGACGCGCAGCCACACCGGATGCCCGGCCTTATGCTGACCAATCTGACTGAGCATGTCGATGGAACCAGCGTTCACCGGAATATCCAGCGCCGTCACGCGTTCCAGCGTCGGCTGATCCAGCACGTCTGCGGTGAACACAATCTCACTGTCTTCGCGGCCCGGAATAAAACCGGCCACCAGCGCACGTTCAATCTCACCCAGCGAAACAGAATCGACCTTCACGCCCTGCTCGCGCATCAGACGCAGAATATGAATGTTGGAACAGGCTTTTTGTGCAAAACGGACGACGTCAAACTGACGCAACTGCGCGATGCGCGCTTTAATAATCTCCGCATCATACGCCCACACAGGGCAGCCAAATTGTTGCGGCAGAGCCAGTAAGTTCGCGGCATTAAGCGCGGTAGACATATCGTTCAGGGCGCGTGGCATAAGATTTTCCGTCAGGTGAATTCAGTCATATTTCCCTCAGTATGCCGCGTAACAATCTGGCGATAAAATATCTATTTCAGGCCAGTCTATTCATTTATGATATGGATAAATCACGCCGTTTACCGGATAAACCATGCCTGCGATTTCCCTGCGCCATATCGAAATTTTTCATGCGGTAATGACCACCGGCAATCTGACTGAAGCTGCCGCGCTGCTCAATACCTCACAGCCGACAGTCAGCCGCGAACTGGCACGCTGCGAAAAGCTGCTGAATTTGCAATTATTCGAACGCCTGCGCGGGCGTTTATATCCTACCGTTCAGGGTCTGCGGCTGTTTGAGGAAGTGCAGCGCTCATATTACGGGCTGGACAGGATCATCAGCGCGGCGGAAGGGATCCGCCAGTTCGAGCAGGCACAGCTCTCTATCGCCTGCCTGCCGGTGTTCAGTCAGTCACTGCTGCCTGCGGTGTGTAAACCGTTCCTCGACCGTTACCCTGACGTCAGTTTCAATATTGTGCCGCAGGAATCGCCGCTGCTTGAAGAATGGCTGTCTGCGCAGCGCCATGATTTAGGGCTGACGGAAAATACCCAGACGCCTGCCGGAACCGAGCGTCAGACGCTGCTGACGCTGAACGAAGTGTGCGTACTGCCTGCCGGACATCCTTTGGCTGAAAAATCACGACTCACACCACAAGATTTCAGGGGCCTGAATTATATCAGCCTGTCGGCGACTGACAGTTACCGGCAACTGCTGGATACTTTATTTACGGAACAACAGGTTACGCGACGACTGGTGATGGAAACCCACAGTGCGGCGTCGGTGTGCAGCATGGTGCGCGAAGGCGCGGGCGTGTCGATTGTCAATCCGCTGACCGCGCTGGACTATTCTGTTAAAAACAGCAAGAGCGGCTCTGTTAAAAACAGCGAGAACGGCTCTGTTAAAAACAGCGTGAACGGCGTCGTATTACGGGAATTCAGCATTGCCGTACCCTTCACCGTCAGCCTGATCCGCCCGCTGCACCGTCCCGCTTCCGCACTGGTCAGCACATTTATCGAACACTGCCATCAGCAGGCGCAACGCTTTGCCGATCGCCTTGAAGCCGCGCTGACTCGCTGAACAAAAACAAAAAAGGCCACGCCGGATATTTTCCGCGTGGCCTTTTATGTTCTCAATGTACTGAGTTACGCGACGGCTTTTTCCGCTTTCTTCGCCGCACGGCGGAAAGTGATCACACACAGCACGAAGCCGATGGCGCCCAGTCCGCCCGCCGCCAGCGGCACGGTGCTCAGCCCCATTCCGCGTTCAATGACCGCACCGCCAACCCACGCGCCCAGCGCGTTGCCGACGTTAAAGGCGGCAATGTTCAGCGTGGAAACCAGATTCGGCGCATTTTTACCGTAAGTCACGACGTTAACCTGGAGCGCCGGCACCGCAGCAAAGTTTACCATCGCCCAGATAAACAGCGTGATTTCGGCGGCCACCAGATGCACGCTGGTGTAGCTGAACAGCACGGAGAATATGGCGATCATCAGGAACGTCATGGTCAGCGAGATGCCCAGACGCCAGTCGGCCAGACGTCCGCCCAGCACGTTACCGATGGTCAGACCGAGGCCAATCAGCAGCAGCGTCCAGCTGACGCCGTGCTCAGATACGCCAGTGATTTGCGTCAGGATCGGCGCGATATAGGTAAACAGCGCAAACATCGCCGCCGCAAAGAAAATGGTGATCGACAGCGACAGCCACAAACCAAGGCTGCCCAGCGCACGGATTTCCTTGCGCAGATCGGTCGGCTCTTCTTCTTTCTTATCCGGCAGCTTTTTATACAGCGCGAACAGTGACGCCACACCAATCACGGCCACTACCCAGAATGTTGAACGCCAGCCGAAAGCCTGCCCGAGCGCGGTACCGAGCGGAACACCCAGCACGTTAGCCAGCGTCAGGCCGGTAAACATCAGCGCCACCGCTGAAGCACGGCGGTTAGGTGCCACCAGACTTGCCGCCACCACCGCGCCAATCCCGAAAAAGGCACCGTGACACAGCGCGGTAATGACACGCGACAGCATCAGGAAACCGTAGCTATAGGAAAGCGCACACATTACGTTGCCAATAATAAAGATGCTCATCAGCAGCAGCAGGGTTTTCTTGCGCGGCAGTTTTGCCGTCAGCACGGCCATGATCGGCGCGCCGATCGCCACGCCCAGTGCGTATCCGCTGATTAACCAGCCTGCAGAAGGAATACTGACATTCAGATCCCCCGCCACGTTGGGGAGCAGCCCCATAATGACGAATTCGGTGGTACCGATGGCAAACGCGCTGAGCGCCAGTGCCAGGAGTGCGACAGGCATAAAAACTCCGGATATTTTTAGTTATGAGTAAAGGCTCCGGTATGACACCGGACTGGCTTAAATACCACGTTGATCACACTTTTGACCAGACGCAGTCTGTGCCCTTGCTGCCTGAAAAATATCCGTTTTGAGGATTAATCTTTACATAACAATACATTGCGGAAAATGCGCTAAAAGCGCAAAAGGAACCGATTCCAGTGATTCATTTCCCCCGTCAGCTCAGCGCTTTTCTTCTTTCAGTGAAATCCAGCGCGGATTCCCTTTAAACCACTCCACCAGAAAATCGAGCAGCGCACGCAACGCCTTTGGCATTTGCCGTCGTGATGCATATATCGCATAAATCCCCATTTCCTGAGGCTGCCACTGTTCAAGTAACGGAACCAGTTGCCCGCTGGCAATCAGCGGCGCTGCCGAGTAATAAGGCTGCATGACAATCCCCGCGCCTTCCACCGCGCCGGTCAGCAGTACCAGCGATTCATTGGCGCTAAGATTGCCGCTCACCGGGATCGCCACCTGCTCGCCCTGCCGTTCAAATTGCCACAGGCTTTTGCCGAAGTACGTGTACGTCAGACAATTATGCACCGCCAGATCCTGCGGATGTTGCGGCGTGCCCTGCGAGGCGAGATAAGCCGGCGATGCGCACACCACGGAAGGACACAGCGCCAGCGGCCGGGCGATCAGATTCGGATCCAGATCGTTAGTAATACGCAGCGCCAGATCGATACGGTCTTCGACCAGATTGATCGCCCGGCTTTCCAGCTGAAGATCGATACTGACCTGCGGGTGTCGCCGCAAAAACTCGGTGACCGCAATCACCACCGCGCCCTGCCCGAATGATTGTGAACAACTCAGACGCAGCAAACCGCGCAGCGCTTCATCGCCGGTGTCCGCGACGCTGGCCATTTCCGCCGCCACTGACAACATTTTCCGGCAACGCGCCAGTGTATTTTCACCCGCATCTGTCAGGCTGAGTTTGCGGGTGGAACGGTGCAGCAGGCGCGCGCCCGACCACTTTTCCATCTCCGACAGATAACGCGTCACCATCGCCCGCGACATATTTAGCGACTCGGCAGCATTGATCATGCTTCCCCGTTCAACGATGGCAACAAACACTTGTGCAGCGGTAATTCTGTCCATGATTCGTCCGGTTTATGCAACAAACAGTTGCGCATTATCCGGTTTTTCCCGCGGATTATGCAACGTACAGTAGAGTCTTACTGAATGTGATTATTAATGCCCCTGAGGAAACCCCATGCAACTGAAACATCTGACTCTGATCGCCGCCCTGCTGGGCAGCAGCCTTTCCGCTCACGCCGCCAGCGCGCTGAAAATGGAGGTGTATAACCCGGGTGAAAACAGCATTTTCCCGGTGTCCTCTGAAATCATCACCGGCGAAAAAGAAGCGGTACTGATCGACGCGCAGTTCCAGCGCAATGATGCTGAAAAACTGGTGGAGATGATTAAAGCGACCGGCAAGAAACTGACCACCGTGTACATCAGCCAGTCAGATCCTGATTTCTACTTCGGGCTGGACGTGATCCGCGCCGCATTCCCGGAAGCGAAAGTGGTAGCCACGCAGGCAACCGTGGATCAGATCAATGCGACTAAAGACGGCAAAGTCGCATTCTGGGGGCCACAACTGAAGGACAACGCGCCAAAATCCGTCACCACGCCAGAACCGCTGAAGGGCCATGAATTCACGCTCGAAGGCCATAAATTTGAAATTCAGGGCGTGGATGCAGAACGTACGTTCGTGTGGATCCCGTCATTAAAAGCGGTGGTCGGCGGCGTGCTGGTAAATGGCGACAACATGCACGTCTGGACCGCAGATACGCAGACGCCGACATCGCGTAAACAGTGGGTGGAAGCACTTGATGAAATTACCGGCCTGAAACCGGACGTCGTGGTGCCGGGACATTTCCTGCCAGGTGCGCCAAAAACGCTGGAATCGGTGAAATTCACCCGCCAGTACCTGCTGACACTGGAAAAAGAATTACCAAAAGCGAAAGATTCCGCGGCGCTTATCACTGCGATGAAAAAACATTATCCGCAGCTTAAAGATGATTCATCATTAGAACTGAGCGCGAAAGTATTGAAGGGCGAAATGAAGTGGCCGCAGTAAATATAGATAACGAATAACGAATTTATTATAACGGCAGGAAATACCCTGCCGTTATTTTATTTTCAGAAACCTTAGAAACAGAGCATCAAGTAAAATCATACAGTTATAAATTAACTTTCTAAAAAACTTGCCATCACTTTCCCCTTCACTCTCAATGCATTAATAAATCATTGAATAGTAAAAAACAGCATAATAAAATCCTGCCGCCCCACCAAAAAGGTCAATATTTTCTGCTATTCAGCCAGAGGATGTACCTTATCTAATTAATAAAGGATTATTATGAACTGGTATTTAAAGGCATTAAAAAACTACGCTAATTTTTCTGGTCGCGCCCGGAGAAGAGAATATTGGTGGTTCGTGTTATTTAATATTCTTATATCAATGGGTGTAAGCATTGTTGCAAAGATATTTGGCGATGAGTATTTACTGTCTTTGCTCTACTCATTATTCATGTTTCTTCCCAGCCTGGCATTAGCCGTGCGTCGTAATCACGATGCAGGATACAGCGGCTGGTGGGTGCTGTGCCCGGTCTTCAATCTGATCCTGATGTTCTTCCAAAGCGATCCAGAGGATAACTGCTTCGGCCCTTATGTGGTTGAGCCACAGGCGTAAACCCTCGAGATATCTTGCGCCAGGTGCAATAAATCATCCATTTATGATAAAGGGTGTTGCGCTTACGCAACACCCTTTATACTGTTGCGTAAGGCGCAACATGCAGGATGCATCCAATGATTAAGGATTTCAAACACAAAGGCCTGAGTCGATTTTTCACATCCGGTTCTACAGCCGGGATCAACGCTGAACATGCTAAGAAACTCAGGCTCAGACTTGCCACGCTTCACGCAGCACAGGTTATAAATGACATTGACCGGCCCGGCTATCTGTTACATTCCCTGCAGGGTTCCCGTAAGGGAGAATGGTCAATAACGGTTTCTGGCAACTGGCGTCTTACCTTTGAATTTATTGATGGAAATGCTTACATCGTCAATTACGAGGATTATCACTGATGAACATGCATAACCCCCCTCATCCCGGCGAACTGATTGCAGAAACGCTTGAAGAACTGAATGTCAGCGTGCGTGAATTTTCCCGTGCCCTGCAAATTGCCCCTTCTACTGCGCAGCGTATTGTGAGCGGGAAAATGGCAGTGACGCCGGAAATGGCAGTGAAGCTGGCAGCAGTATTAGGCAGTTCGGCCGAATACTGGCTCAAACTACAGGCAAATCGTAGTTTATGGATTGCGGAACAAACTGTAGATGTCAGCGGATTACACCGGCTGGCGATGACATTAAAACCCGCCTGAGGCGGGTTAGTTATAATGAGCAAAACTTACTGCGTCACCCGTACAAATCCGCCTTCGGCCTGAACGTTATGGCCGAAACCGCAATCACCGGTGGTATGCAGTTGCACGTTCTGCGGGTCGAAATTCATGTCTACGCTGCACTCGCCGCCACCGGCAGAGGCATCGTCGGCTTCGTGGTACACCGCGTGATTGTCTTTGATTGCCGTCACCACCGAAAACTCGCCGGTATTCGGGCCGTAGTACAACGACATCTGTCCCATGTATAAGCCGCTGAAATCGATTTTGAACTGCGCTTCTTCGCCTTTCACTTCCAGGATATTCCAGCTGCCAAATCCGGCATATTGCCAGTAAATGCCCGCCGGACTTTGTGCCTGTGGCATTGCAGCGAGTTTGGGCTGGATCAGACCCAGGTTGTATTGTGATTTTTTGTCAGCAGGCGCCAGCATCAGCCAGGCTTTGGCTTTCAGATAATCGCCCTGCTTAATGTAGGTCAGCGCGATGTTGTTGTAAGCCGTCGCAATCTGATCCTGCGGCTTGTGGCAAAACTCGCTCCACGCGACCTGATTGCGGAAAATTTCCCGCGCTTTGCCCATATCGCCCTGCTGATACGCGACTTTTCCGGCAGCAGCATAAATGCCTGCTTTTACGCAATCAGCATCAATATCAGGTTCATCAATCTGAGCAAACGCCTGAACACTGGCAAAACATCCTGCCACCAGCAGTAAATTCACTGCGACTTTCATCAAACATCCTTCTACTTTTGTGGTCTACAGAGCTTCGTGCTGGAAAAACATCCTTACAAGTGGTTCATTGCCCTATCGCACTGAGACACTCATTCTGGGATGATTGGCTTCACAACATATCGATTACACATGGCTATTATGACTAAAAAACCTGGGAAATCGGCGCAATGGGGCGCCGTCTGGCAGTTAATTAAGCCTTACTGGCGTTCGGAAGAAAAGTGGCGAGCCTGGGGCATGTTGACCACTATCATCATCCTTTCGCTGGCTGGCGTGTACCTCAGCGTGCAGTTTAACGAATGGAACCGCGTTTTCTATGACGCGCTGCAAAACAGAAACTATCCGGTTTTCAGAGCCCAGCTGTGGAAATTTACCTGGCTGGCGCTGCTGTTTATCGTGATTGCCATCTACCGGGTTTATCTGACGCAGGGCCTGCAAATGAGCTGGCGGCGCTGGATGACCGAAGAGTATATGGAGAAGTGGCTGACCAATCACGCCTATTATTACACGGAGTATCAGCATCAGGTGGATAACCCCGATCAGCGTATTTCCGACGACCTGAATGCCCTGACCAGCGGGACACTTTCTCTGGTGCTCGGGCTGCTGTCGAGCGTGGTGACGCTGTTCTCGTTCGTATTTATTTTGTGGTCGATCAGTGGCCCGCTGAACTTCATGCTGGCAGGGCATCACTTTGAAATTCCGGGCTACATGCTGTGGTTCGCGCTGCTTTACGCCGCTGTGGGCTCCTTCATTATCTGGTATATCGGTAAGCCGCTGGTAAAACTCGGATTTAATCAGGAATGGTTCGAGGCAAACTTCCGTTTTGGCCTGATCCGTATCCGCGAAAACAGCGATGCAATTGCCCTGTATCACGGTGAGAAAAACGAGCACGACCAGCTGACCGGCAAGTTTGAATCCATCAAAACCAACTGGTGGTCAATCATGCGCGTGACCCGTCGCCTGAACGTCGCGACCAACTTTTATGCGCAGTTTGCCAATATCTTCCCGATTCTGGTGGCCTCGCCGCGCTATTTCGCCGGTGCCATTCAGATGGGTGCGCTGATGCAAATCGCCTCTGCGTTCGGTCAGGTACAGGGCGCGTTATCCTGGTTTATCAATGCCTTCACCGATCTGGCCAACTGGAAAGCGACGGTTAACCGTCTTGCCGGTTTCAATGCCGCTATCGATCAGGTCAACGCTCAGCCACGCGGGATTAACGTCGGTAAAAGCAGTGAACATGCCCTGCAACTCGATAAGCTGACACTGAATCTGCCGAACGGTAATCCGCTGTTCTGTGATGTTTCCGCATCAATGAAGCCGGGTGAGCGCGTACTGATTGCCGGTCCTTCTGGCTGTGGTAAATCGACCCTGCTGCGCGCCATCGCCGGTATCTGGCCTTACGGTTCAGGCAATATTGCGCTGGCGGAAGGGAAGCGTTATCTGTTCCTGCCGCAGCGCAGTTATATCCCGATTGGTACCTTGCGTGACGCGCTGAGTTACCCTGACGCCAGCCGCGAATATACCGATGAACGCCTGCAACAGGTTCTGGAACAATGCCGCCTGCCGCATCTGGCCTCGGTTGAAATCCTCGATGATTACGCCAACTGGAGCCAGCGCCTGTCGCCGGGTGAACAACAGCGGTTGTCATTCGCCCGCGCCCTGCTGATCCAGCCGGATACGCTGTTCCTCGACGAAGCGACCAGTGCGCTGGATGACGAAACCGAGCAACAGGTTTACTCTCTCCTGCTCAGCGAGTTGCCGCAGACATCGGTTATCAGTGTGGCGCACCGTAATACCGTGGCGAAATACCATCAGCATTGCTGGCGGTTCAAAAATCAGGAAAACGGTCCGTGTGGATTTACCTCCAGCGCACTGCTACCTGAGTAACGCCTGAGACGCCACTGCGAAGTGGCTGAAAACGAACAAAGGTTGCTGATATCAGCA
>NZ_JYDG01000138.1:0-16703 GCF_003263545.1 Rahnella sp. AN3-3W3 | reverse complement strand
CCGGCGATGGGAAACCATTCGAGAGTTCGAATCTCTCCTCCTCCGCCATAAACAACACATCAAAGCTGCTAAGCAATTAGCGGCTTTTTTTGTGTCTGAAATTCGACTCATTCCGCACTTACTGTATTTTCTACGTCCGATTCTTCTTTCTGCCCGTACTTCCTCGGCGAACATCCCAATGTGCGTTTGAACGCCGTACTGAACGCGCTTTCTGATTCGTACCCAAGCGACAACGCCACAGCAGATACCGGTTCTTTACCGTTCGCCAGCCGGTCTCCGGCCAGCAACATCCGCCAGCGCGTCAGGTATTCCAGCGGCGCACTGCCGACGGCCTGCTTAAATTTCTGCGAAAACACCGAACGCGACATACCCGCCCGTTCAGCCAGCGTCTGCACCGTCCAGCGGTTTGCGGGATCCTCATGCATTGCATTCAGTGCCCTGGAAAGTTGCTTATCCGCCAGCGCCGCAAACCAGCCACTGGTTTCACCTGCCGGTGAATTAAATAACTCCCGTTTTCTGCCCCTCAAAACAGGTCATTCAGGTGGCCTGTTTTGCATTTTTTGCCGTGGTTTTAATGGTGTTAATTGCCTAAAAAACGCCCCGAATCACAAATTGGGAAGATAAAAACGTTACCCTATTGCCAGTCCGAGGTTATGCGTTATGTTGATTTTTAGTTTCCCAAATGTAACTAGAGGTTAACAATAATGTCGAATAAATTACGTATCTCTCTGATTGCTGTGGCTGTAATGATGTCTTCCTCTGCAATGTCTGCATTACCTCAGGGCTATCCGGCCGACTATCAAAAAATCGTCGATGCGGCGACCAAAGAAGGCAAAGTTGTGGTGTATTCCACCACCGACACCAAAGCCGCAGGCCCGCTGATCCAGGGCTTCGAGGCGACTTATCCGGGTATCAAAGTCGAATATAACGACATGAACAGCACCGAACTGTACAACCGTTATATCAGTGAGCAGGCGGCGGGCGGCACCAGCGGTGATGTCGTCTGGAGTTCTTCCATGGATACCGCGCTGAAACTGGCGACAGACTACGCGCAGGAATATAAATCCCCTGAACAGGGTCAGTTACCAAAATGGGCGGTGTGGAAAGACAAAGCCTACGGTACGACCTATGAGCCGGTGGTGTTTATCTACAATAAGCGTCTGATCCCGGCCGGTGATGTGCCTGATTCACATGCAGCGCTGGCAAAACTGATCGCCAGCCAGACCGAAAAATTCAACAAAAAAGTCACCACGTACGATATCGAGAAATCCGGTCTCGGCTTCATGTTGTCGGTACAAGATTTCAAAGCCGATCCGAATTATTTCAAAACGCTGGCTGACGTCGCCAAAGGTGGCTTAGCGGTGCAGTCTTCCACCGGCACCATGATGGAACGCGTTTCTTCCGGCGAAAACCTGATCGGCTTCAATATCCTGGGTTCCTACGCAGAAGCCCGCGCCAAAACGGATCCGTCGCTGGGGATTTCCTATCCGAAGGATTACACCCTGGTACTTTCCCGCGTGTCTTTCATCAGCCAGGAATCGAAAAACAGCAATGCTGCCAAACTGTGGCTGGACTACGTCTTGTCAGAGAAAGGGCAGAGCATTCTGGCCAATCAGGCTGACATTCCGTCCATCCGCAACGATATCGAAGGCAAAAACGACATCGACGGCATGACCAAAATGTTAGGCAATGCGCTCAAGCCAATCCCGGTCGATGAAACCCTGCTGGAATACCTGCAACAGAAAAAACGCCTGGATTACATCAAACAATGGCGTACCGCTGCTGCCAAGTAGTGGCATATCGAAGCGCGTCACTTTCTGTCGCGCTTCCTTTTTCCTGCCTGATTTCGCTCTCCTTGTTTCTAACCGAAGGGAAGTAACATGAATGCATTGCGCAGAAAGTGGCAGAGCCTGCCGCGCGGCATTGTGGTGTTGATAACGGCGTTGGTTATCTACATTCCGTTGTCGTTCATCGTGATACAAAGTTTCCTCTCCGCGCCGTTCTTTTCCCCATCAAAAGAATGGAGCCTCGAATCTTTTGGATTCATCTTTACCGATCCGGATTTCTACAAAGCACTGAAAAGCGGTTTTATTCTGGCTTTCGGGCTGGTGGTGATCGCGATTCCGCTCGGCGGTATCCTGGCGTTCCTGATGGTGCGTACGGATTTACCGGGCAGACGCGTGATTGAACCGCTGATTCTGGTGCCGATTTTCGTCTCCCCGATGGTATTAGGTTTCGGCTACGTGGTGGCTGCCGGTCCGGTCGGGTTCTTCTCGCTGTGGGCGCAGGCTATTCTTGGGTTCGTCCCGTGGAACATTTACGACATGTCGAGCATCGTGGTGATCGCCGGTCTGACGCACGTTCCGCACGCGTACCTGTATATCTCCTCGGCGCTGCGCAGCGTCGGGTCGGATGTTGAAGAGGCCGCGCGAACCGCCGGTGCTTCGCCGTTGCAGGTGATGACTGCGGTCAGTCTGCCGATGGTGCGCCCGTCGATTCTGTACGCCACCGTGTTGCTGTTCTTCCTCGGGCTGGAAGTGTTCGGTCTGATGCTGGTGCTCGGCGACCCGGAAGGCAATATGGTGCTGGCGACCTATCTGTATCAGCTGACCAACAAACTCGGCACGCCGTCTTATCATCTGATGGCTGCCGTCGCCGTGGTGCTGATTTGTATCACTATTCCGCTGGTCATGTTGCAGCGCCGCCTGATGCGTACCGCCAACCGTTTTGTCACGGTCAAAGGAAAAGCGTCGCAAGCGCGTGCCTTGCCGCTCGGCAAATGGCGCTGGGTGGCCGGTGCCGTAGTGGCGTTCTGGCTGACTGTCACTATCGGCGTTCCGCTGATTGGCGTGATGCTGCGAGCGTTTATCTCCAACTGGGGCGTCGGTGTCTCCATCTGGGACGAACTGTCGCTTAATACTTTCCGCACCATCTGGGAACAACCGAACCTGCTGCGTGCGATCGTCAACTCCATGGCCATTGGTGTTATCGGCGGCGCGCTGGCGGTGGCCTGTTATCTGTTTATCGGCATCGCGATGCACCGTAAACCGGACGGCGTCACCCGTTTCCTCGATTACAGCGTGCTGGTGCCGCGTGCGGTGCCGGGGCTGCTGGCCGGTCTGGCCTTCCTGTGGGTGTTCCTGTTCCTGCCGATGTGGCTGGATAACGCGCTCAAATCCGGCTGGCTTTCGGGTATGCCATGGTCGCAGTGGCTGCGCGATAACCTGGTGGTCTGGCTGCGATCGCTGCGCAGCACGATTTTTAGCGTCTGGCTGGCTTATACCGTGGTGTGGATGGCGTATGGTCTGCGGCTGATTTCCTCGACGCTGTTGCAGGTCGGGCCGGAACTGGAAGAAGCGGCGCGCAGTACCGGTGCAACCCGCGGGCAGATCACCCGTCACGTCACCATTCCGCTGTCGCGTTACGGTCTGATTGGCTCGTGGCTGCTGATGTTCCTGATTTTCGAGCGAGAATATTCCACCGGTGTGTATCTGCTTTCGCCGGGTACGGAAACCATCGGCTCGATGCTGGTTTCCCTGTGGGCGGCGGGTGCCATTGATATCGTGGCCGCGCTCTCCTTTATTAACATCCTGCTGGTGGTTTTAGGTCTGGGTATTGCCCTTCGTTTTGGAGTCAAATTACATGATTGAATTATCGGTCGACAATCTGCACTTAACCTACGGTGACAATCCGGTGTTAAAAGGCGTTTCGATGGATCTGAAACGTGGCGAAGTGGTATCACTGCTCGGGCCTTCCGGCAGCGGAAAAACCACTTTATTGCGTGCGGTCGCAGGACTGGAAAAACCGGTCAAAGGCACCATCGTTATCGGCAAAAATAAGGTTTACGACGGCACACCGCGCAGCGAAATTCCGGCCGAAGAGCGCAACCTCGGGCTGGTGTTCCAGTCTTACGCCCTGTGGCCGCACAAAACAGTATTCGAGAACGTGGCATATCCGCTGAAACTGCGCAAAGTTTCTGCCGGTGAAATCACCCGGCGTGTGCAGGATGTTCTCAACCAGCTCGGCCTCGGACATCTGGGCAAACGCCATCCGCATCAGCTTTCCGGTGGTCAGCAACAGCGCGTGGCGATTGGCCGTGCGCTGGTGTACAACCCGCCGGTAATTTTGCTTGATGAGCCGCTGTCGAACCTCGACGCCAAATTGCGTGAAGAAGCGCGCGTGTTCCTGCGCGAACTGATCATCAAACTGGGGCTGTCGGCGCTGATGGTGACGCACGACCAGAACGAAGCGATGGCGATTTCAGACCGCATTCTGCTGCTCAATAACGGCAAAATCGAACAACAGGGCACGCCGCAGGAAATGTACGGCTCGCCGAAAACACTGTTTACCGCAGAGTTTATGGGCAGCAACAACCGTCTGCACGGCAAAGTCACCGAAGTGCGCGACGGCAAAGCGCGCATCGAAGGCAGCGGCTGGGTGCTGTGGGGACAGGCGGGAGAGGGCGTGCAGGCCGGGCAGGAGGGCACGGCAGTGATCCGCGTCGAACGCGTGGTGCTGGCTGAAGGGCCGGGCGAGAATCAGCTGGAATTACCGTTGCTGACCAGCATGTATCTCGGTGATCGCTGGGAATATCTGTTCCGCACGGCGGGCGATGATTTTGTCATTCGTGCGTATGGCACCGATGTGCGAGATCCGCAGCACTGCCACCTGAAGCTACCCGAACAGCATGTCTGGATCTTTCCCAAATAATACCCGTCATACTTAAAGCTGCAGGTGCGTTGGCTACGCTCAGGGACCCGAATCACTTACTTATGTAAGCTCATCGGGATCCCATCGCTTGCCGCCCTCCTGCAGCTTCAATTATTTAGGGTATTACCGGAAGTCGGACAATTTATTGAAATATTTCTGTCATTTCCCGCGCGTAAAATTCTGCTTCCTGTTTAAATAATGCAGAATAATCATGATTTTAACCACTCGTTCACTTACTGGTAAGATACCATTCAACAGATTGTTTCGATCTGCTTTCTTCAGACGTCCACGGGGAATACTTTTTGGGGTAATTTGTGTTATCGCCCTGTTTTCTGCTTTACAGATTTTCTCCACCGTCGTGCTCGCCAAAATCCTTCAGGATGCGCGAAACAACGTGATCGCCACCGAAAGTTTGCGTCAGCAACAAGCCGTGATGGATAAAGCCCGCATGGAATTGCTGATGGCCAGTGACAAACTCAACCGTGCTGGCATTTATTACATGCAGGATAAAGAAACCGGCTCGGTCGGCAGCTGGAACAGCCTGATGGAAGAATCGCTCGGCTCACTGACCGCATCGCAGAAAGCCTTCACGCAGTTTCAGAAGATGACCAAAGACGGCAATCAGGCCGCGACGGAGCTGAAAGCCAGCTACCAGATGTTTTATGACGGTCTGCGCGAACAGGCGGGTGGCCTGCAAAAGAACAACAATATCGATTCCTTCTTTGAAGTGCCGATCCAGGCGTTTCAGGATGACTTCAGCCAAAAATATTATGCTTATCTGGACGTTAACGAGCACACGGCGGTGTCGCTCAGTGACAGATTGCTGAATGCGTTATCGCAGGCGAAAACCCTGTTTATGGGCGCGTTGATGATTCTGGCGGTGATCGCAGTGCTGGTCTGGCGCGGTGTGTCTGCGTGGATTATCCGTCCGCTGCAACGCATGATCGGGCACATCAGCGTGCTGGCTGCCGGGGATTTATCGCGGGTTGTCGAAGACGATAATGCGCGGGTGATCGAAGTCCGTGAGCTGGGCGTCAGCCTGCGCAATATGCAGCGCGGCCTGCAAAAACTGGTCAGCGAAGTCCGTGACGCCTCGGCGCATATCATGCTGAACATTGATCAGATGGCAAAAGGCAACGAGGAATTGTCGGCGCAGGCGGCGATTCAAAGCGAGGAACTGCGAGCTGCCACCGAACACATCACTCACCTCAATGAGCGCGTGAAAGAAAATGCCGCCCATGCCCGGCAGGCCACCCGACAGGCCGAACAGGCGAAAGGCGTAGCGACCCGAGGCGGGGAAGTGATGGGGCAGGTGGACACGGCGATGAAGGAGATTGTCACCCAGTCCTCGGAAATGAGCAGTATTGTTTCTATGATTGACAGCGTGGCGTTCCAGACCAATATTCTGGCGCTGAATGCGGCGATTGAAGCGGCGCACGCCGGTCAGCACGGACGTGGCTTTGCGGTGGTGGCGAAAGAAATCGGCCTGCTGGCGCAAAAGAGCAGCCATTCAACGCGGGGTATCCATCAGCTGATTGATGATTCCGTGCAGCAGATTGGCCGCGGTTCGGCGTCTGTGACGGTGCTCAGTCAGAGCCTGCAGGAGATTATCCATATCTTCAACGGCCTGAGTGCGCTGGTCAGTGAGATTTCAGAGGCGACGTTGTATCAGGGGCAAAGTGTTCACGATGTCTCCGAACGCATCACCGCACTGAATCATGTTACGCTGCAAAACGGCAAACTGGCCGATCATGCGGCGGCGTCTTCCCAGCAGTTACTGGATCAGTCGCAGCGTCTGGAAAAGGCCGTCGCGCGGTTTGCCCTGACGGCGGCGTAATCAACCTTTATTTCTGATGCCACACCAGCATGCTGCCTTCAGTGTGTCCGGTCACCGGATCCGTGGCGGGCAGCGGCACGGCATTGACCGCTTTGGTGCGTGCTGCCAGTTGTGGCAGTTCGTCATGACAAAGGTCAGCTTTCATATCCGGCGGATACGCGCCGACCAGCATGAAATCTTCATCGGCTGAAATCTGTTTATGGCCGATCCCGGCCGGAAGCAACAACACATCCCCGACGTTTACCTCAATAATTTTTCCGTGCTCGCCGCCGAGTTGCAGCTTTGCGCTACCGGCATAAACGCCCAGCACTTCATGAGTGTTGGAGTGAAAATGCGTAAAGGTATACACCGGATAACGCCACTGCGGCGGCCAGCCGTTGGTGCGGAAAAGGTGTTCGAGGTATTCCGCATTATCGACGGTATCGGGGGGAATGACGCGGTGATAAATCAGCACCGGCAATGCGTTATTCGGCACACCGCCGTCGGGTTTATTAATCAGCAGTGTATCCATAGCAACCTCTCTGGCAGTCGCGAAGGCCATACGTGGCATCGGTATCAGGGCGAGCACGCCCAGCAAAGTAACAAACCGGCGTCGATCCAACAGCATCAGGCAGGGCTCCTTATCGCGCAATCAATGGCTTACCTCATTCATGTATAGAACAAAAGAACCTGAAAATCCTCTTTTTGGAAACATAAAATGATTTGAGAGAGAAGGGTTGCGGGAGGGAGACGGTTATCAGAAAAAACTTAAAATATGTAGCAATCAACATATAAAAGTCATATTGGCTGGCGAAATCCTTTATGTCCTCTATGCTTAACAATACAAAAAGTACTCAGGAGGAGAAGTTTATGAATAAGAAAATGTTACTTGTGGTTGCTACAGCTGTTTCTGTATTGGCAGGGTGTCAGACTTACGATCGCGCAGCAAGCTACGTCAAAGAGCCTGTCGTCAGCGACGTTAAAGTCGGTATGACCAAATCTCAGGTTCGTGCAATTGCAGGGCCACCATCGACTGAAGCCACGCTTATCCATGCTAAAGGGACTTGCCAGACTTATGCGGTTGCTCCGCGTGATGGCAAAGCTCAGACCTACTTCGTTAGCTATAACGACACCGGTCATGTCATGAATAAGGGTTATCAGTCCTGTTCAGACTACGATAAAGACCCGCAGGCTGGTCAGTAATTCAATTAACGCCTTCCCCTTGTGAGAGGGGAAGGCGTTAAATCATCAAGCCTTCTGCGTCACAATCCTCACGCCGACCTTACTCACCTGATTCCCGTCCATTTCTGCGATCGTCCACGTCAGCCCGTCCCATTCGATATGGTCACCGATAACCGGTTCACCACCGAGCAGCCTGATCACAAAATGTCCCAGCGTTTGCGACTGATCCACCGTCTCTTCCAGATTCAGACCATAAAGCTGTGAAATCGCATCCAGCGGCGCATCTGCCTGCAGGATAAAGTCACCGAAGAAGCGGTCATCGAGCACCACTTTATTGCTGTCGCTGAACAGTTTACCCAGTTCCGGCAGATCCTTTTCCTGGCCGATCACGCACAGAATATCGCCTTCTTTGAGCCGCGTACTGCCGGTCGGATGCAGCATTTCTTTGCCACGGAATAATGCCGCAATCCGCGTCGCTTTTGGCATTTGCAGGTCACGCAGCGCCGCCCCGACGCACCATTTGTCGGAGCCCAGCTGATAGATAAATTGTTCCCAGTCGTTATACACGTCGATATCCAGCCCGACGCGGGAAACCGGCGTCGGCTGCGGTGGCACCAGCACTTTGGCTTTCTTCGCCGCAAAGCCCAGCGACGTACCCTGAAGCAGCAGGGAAACCAGCACAATAAAGAACGCGACGTTGAAATACAGCGTGGCGTTAGGCAGTCCGGCCATCATCGGGAACACCGCCAGAATGATAGGCACCGCGCCACGCAGGCCGACCCACGAAATAAAGACGCGTTCGCGCAGGGTAAAGTTTTTGAACGGGATCAGGCTAACAAACACCGACAGCGGACGTGCCAGCAGGATCATCCACAGTGACAACGCCAGCGCCGCGATCGCAATCGGCAGCAGATCGCTCGGCGTCAGCAGCAGACCGAGCACCAGGAACATGCCAATCTGGCTGAGCCACGCCAGTCCGTCGAAGGTCTGCAAAATGCCGTGACGGTTGCGGATCGGCATATTGCCGAGCATCAGGCCGCACAGATACACCGCCAGAATGCCGCTGCCTTCCAGCGCCATGGTGGCGGCGTAAACCAGCAAACCGCCGCTGAATGCCAGTAACGGATACAGCCCGGCCGCCAGCGTAATCTTATTAATCAGCTTGTGCAGCAACCAGCCACCGCCGACACCAAACACAATGCCGAGGCCGAACTGGCGCACTACATCCACCACAAACATCAGACTCAGTCCGTGCTGGCCCTTGGAAATCATGTCGATCAGGGTGATGGTCAGGAATACCGCCATCGGGTCGTTGCTGCCGGATTCAATTTCCAGCGTGGCGCTGACACGTTCGTTCAGGCCTTTACCGCCGATAAGTGAGAACACCGCCGCCGCATCGGTTGAGCCGATAATCGCGCCAATCAGCAAACCCTGCATCAGGTTGATATTGAACAGCCACGCGGCTGCCAGCCCGGTCAGACCGGCAGTAATCAGGACACCGACCGTCGCCAGCGACAGTGCGGGCCATAGCGCAACGCGAAAGGAAGAGGCGCGGGTACGCATCCCGCCGTCGAGCAAAATGACGGCCAGCGCCAGGTTACTGACCAGATAGGCGGCGGGGTAATTATCAAACGCAATGCCGCCAATTCCGTCTACGCCCGCCAGCATACCGATGGCGAGGAAAATGACCAAAATAGGGATGCCAAGCTTAGAAGAGAACGAACTGAGCAAAATGCTCGCTGCGACTAACAGGGCGCCAATAAAGAAAAGAGTATTAATCGTGCTGGCGTCCAAGAGCGTTCTCCTTGTAAGGCATGAGTGGTGCGGGGGCGTGCGGTGTCGTCATCAGTGACAATCCCCCTAATTTATCAGGAAAATGAGCGCGTTGCTGGGCTCATTTAAGATTTTTATTAGTTGCAGTTAAGAATAAAAAACTATGCTTAAAGATGAGTGATATCTATGCGCAGTTCATAAAAAGGAAACCACAATGAGTGAATATACCGGTGTACACCGCGAGGTGATGAAAGACGGGGCGATCAAACATGTGCTGATCCGCGATGCGGCGGGCAACGAGCAGTCGATAGCCGCAAAAGATTACATTTCGCAGGGGATCGAGCCAGATCTGAATGAGTTGCCTGAAGTGGGCACTGACAGTGACTTTCCGGTCGCGGGCAAAGGCTGAATATTCGCTGTTCCCCGCAGGTAATCTGCGGGGAACAGGGTTACACGCCTAAACGATCGCGCAGCGAATAGTACGCCGCGCCGAGCATGGTAAACGGCACCTGGAAGTTGCGGCCACCGAAGAACGGCATGTGCGGCAGACGGGCGAACGCATCGAAACGTTCGGCGTCGCCGCGCAGCATTTCGGTGATGAGCTTCCCGGCCAGATGCGTCAGCGTCACGCCGTGCCCGCTGTCTCCCTGCATGTAATAGATGTTGTTTTCCAGCCGGCCAAACTGCGGCAGGCGCGATAACGTCAGCAGGAAATTGCCGCCCCAGCGGTAATCTATCTTCACGCCTTTTAGCTGCGGGAAGGTGCGGTTGAGCTTGGGCAAGATCACCGAATCGATATTCGGCGGATTTTTGCCGCCGTAGGTCACGCCGCCGCCGTACAACATGCGGTTGTCCGCGGTCAGGCGGAAATAATCGAGCAGGTAATTACAGTCTTCCACGCAGTAATTATTTGGCAAAAGAGATAACGCCATGTCATCCGACAGCGGTTCCGTCGCCACAATCTGCGAGCCGCACGGCATGCTGAGGCGCGTGAGGCGCGGCGCCAGCTGCTGACTCAGATAAGCGTTGCCCGCCAGAATCACATATTTGGCTTTTACCTGACCTTTCGCGGTATGCACTAAAGCCGGTTCGCCGTGGTCAATACGCGTCACTGCCGAGCCTTCAAAAATACGCCCGCCATGACGGCGCACCGCTTCGGCCTCGCCCAGCACCAGATTCAGCGGGTGAAGATGACCGCCGTTTTTATCCAGCAGGCCGCCGACATAACGGTCGGTGGCGATCTCGCGGCGTACGGCAGTTTCATCCAGCAGCCGCAGTTCGGTATGACCATAGCGATTCCACAACTTTTGCTGATCGCGCAATTTCGTCAGCTGGCGCGCACTGAGCGCGGCAAAAATACAGCCGGGGCGATAGTCGCAGTCGATGGCGTACTGGTCGATGCGCTGACGGATAATATTCGCGCCTTCAAACATCATGCTGCCGAGCATATCGGCGGTCTGACGTCCGTAACGCTCTTCAATCACATCTATATCGCGGCTGTAGGAATTAACGACCTGTCCGCCGTTTCGCCCGCTGGCGCCCCAGCCGACGCGGGCGGCTTCGAGCACCACTACGTCGTAACCGGCTTCGCACAGATATAAAGCGGAAGAAATGCCGGTATAACCGGCACCGACAATACAGACATCGCACTCAATATTGTCAGTCAGTTCCGGCCACGGCGCATGGTTGTTGGCGGAGCTGGCATAATAGCTGTCGGTGTGGGGCACGCCGGCAGCGCGGGGACTTCCTGTTTGAGCACTCATGGTGACATCCTTCTTTGGGTTCCCGTTGCCTCGCCCGGAGTCGATGACAACTAGAAGGTATTAGGGGTATGTGCGCTAACAATCCTGCAAATCCGCGTCGAAATATTACTAAAGCTGTGAGGGTTCGCGGTGTTAATGGCATAACTTTGCCCCGCACGCAGCGGGTAACTCTGACCGTTGACGGTTAAGATGATTTCTCCTTCTAACAGGGTGCCGACTTCCTCGCCCTGATGCTTGATCTTATCGCCGGTTGTGCTGCCGGGTTGATAGGTTTCCAGCAACATGGCGACGGTATGGTTCGGTGTGCCGTTGTGGACCATGCGCATGGACACGCCTCGGCTGCCAATTTCGATTAAATCCGCCGCATTAATCACGATCCGCGGCTCGTTGCTCTTATGTTCCTCGGCGAAAAATTCTGAAAGTGACAGCCCGTAAACCCGCAATAATTTTTGCAACGTACTGACGGCGGGGCTGACTTTGTCCTGTTCGATGGTGCTGATGGCGCTGTGGGTCAGGCCAGACAACTCGGCGGCTTTGCGTTGGGACATACCGAGTTGCTGGCGAATTTCAGAAAGCCGGCGACCAGGCGCCAGACTGACTTCGCTCATCCGTTTATTCCTCTCGTGCGCTCCGGGCCTGATGGCCTTTGCGACAGGCAGCGATAAAAGCCTCAAACAGCTGGCGGGATACGGGATCCGTCAGACTGTGCCATTCCGGATGCCACTGCACACCAAGGGCAAACGGATGATTGCGGACACTCACGGCTTCCACCAGATTGTCCGGTGCGCGTGCTTCCACGGTCAGTACGTCGCCCAGACGGTTGGCTCCCTGGCCGTGAAGGGAGTTCACCTGAAACTGCTGATAATCGGGTAACAATTCTGAAAGTAAGCCACCGGGTTCAATATGCACCGGATGCACCAGCGCGTACTGCTCGTCATGTGGCAACGAAGAGTCTTCGCGGTGGTCCATATAGCCCGGCACGTCCTGCACTTTACGGTGCAAACTGCCGCCGGTAGCAACCACCAGTTCCTGCAATCCACGGCAGGCGGCGAACAGCGGGATTTTCTTCTCCAGCGTCGCACGGATTAACTGCAAACTCAGGCGGTCGCGGCCGGGATCGGCCAGCTCCTCGACACCTTCTTCACCGTACTGATGGGGCTCAATATTGCTGGGGCTGCCGGTGAGGAAGATGCCGTCCAGACCGCGCAGAATCTGGTCTATCGCGCCTTCGCGTGCTGCCAGTTCATGCGGAAGACAGACGGGAAGGGCATCGGCATTAAAGATGGCGTCCAGATATTTTTCATGGACAGTCAGAGCAGGGTTTTCATCGACAGTGTTCTCACACATAACTACCCCAATGACCGGTCTGTAGCGCGTCTCTTTTCCCGTGGATGTCGTGGAAAATATATTGCCCATAATACCGCCTCGTTGAGTAGATGAATTTGCTGACAGCACGCGCCTCCCCGCACGAAACTGCTCAGAATATTGACCTGTTATTGACCAATTTAGCAGCACTGTGGTCGCTTTTCAAACGGATATGTTGCGATAATGTAGGTGTTGCAAATAATTAATGTTAAGGCTAGGGTTAATCATATGGCCGTTATTTTGAGCACATTCGAGAGGATCGCGACAACATGAGAGCACTGCGTTGAACAGGGTATTGACCCGGTAAAGATAACCGGCTGGCATCATGGTGGTGCCTGATATGCCGGAAACCAGCAAATGGCGGAAAACCTATGCAAGCGACTGAACTGATGAACGAAATCAAGAAAGAGATTAGCGAACCCCTCGCTAAGCACGCTGAAGAGCGAAGTAGCGCGTTCCAGGATGAAGTAACTCAGTACCTGGAGCGTCACCCGCAAACCCTTCACGTCGACGTCCTGCTCACCGATCTCAATGGCTCCTTCCGCGGCAAACGCATTCCCGTCTCAGCACTCCGTAAACTCGAAAAAGGCTGTTATTTCCCGGCATCGGTTTTCGCCATGGACATTCTCGGTAATGTCGTGGAAGAAGCCGGATTAGGTCAGGAACTGGGCGAGCCGACCGCACCTGTATCCCGGTTCCCGGCACCTTGACGCCCTCGGCTTCCGACCCTGAACATATCGGCCAGTTGCTTCTGACTATGCTTGACGAAGATGGCACTCCCTTTAACGTTGAACCACGCAATGTGCTGAACCATATCTGGCAAACATTGCGCCAGCGGGGCTTGTTCCCGGTGGTAGCGGTAGAGCTGGAGTTCTATCTGCTCGACAGGCAGCGCGATGCGGAAGGTTACATTCAGCCGCCGTGTACGCCGGGGACGCAGGAACGCAGCATGCATACTCAGGTTTATTCTGTCGATAATCTGGATCACTTTGCCGATGTGCTCAGTGACATTGACCATCTGGCGCACATTCAGGGATTACCTGCGGATGGCGCGGTGGCGGAATCTTCTCCCGGCCAGTTCGAAATCAATCTGCACCACAGCGAAAACATTCTGCGCGCCTGCGATTACGCCCTGATGCTCAAACGTCTGGTGCGACTGGTCGCGGAAAATCACGATATGGACGCCACCTTTATGGCGAAACCGTATGACGAATATGCGGGCAGCGGGATGCACATCCATCTCAGTGTGCTCGACGACAACGGCAAGAACCTGTTTGCCGGTGCCGGTGGCGAAGATTCTGAGCTGATGAAACGCTCTCTCGCCGGAATGATTGCTTTAATGCCAGCCTCGATGGCGGTATTAGCACCCAACGTCAATGCCTTCCGCCGCTTCCAGCCGGGCATGTATGTGCCGACGCAGGCGTCGTGGGGCCATAATAATCGTACCGTTGCACTGCGTGTCCCTTGCGGCGGAACTGCCGATCACCGTGTCGAATACCGCGTGGCCGGTGCTGATGCCAACCCGTATTTAGTGGTCGCCACCGTGCTGGCGGGCATGTTGCATGGACTGGATAACGACTTGCCGTTGCCAGAACCAGTGACCGGTAACGGTCTGGAACAGGAAGGTATTCCGCTGCCAATCCGCCAGAGCGATGCCCTGTATGATTTTGACGATCAGCCGGCGTTGAAAAAAATCCTTGGCGAGCGTTTCTCGCACGTTTATCACACCTGTAAATCGAACGAGTTGTTGCAGTTTGAACGGCGCGTGACGGAGACGGAGATAGACTGGATGCTCCGCAACGCGTAGCACGGTTAACGAATCCGCGCATTATGTTCAATACTGGAAAAGAATTTGTAACGCAACGCGTCTGAATGTTGTCATTTATGCGTGATTTGTGCAAAATACGCCGCACTGCAGATAACCGACGCTTAAAGGCGCCGGTTATTTTTTTTATATATGCAGTACCCAAACTAATTCAACAGAGGCCGGACCCAGATCCGGATAGATAACAAGGTTCGTGTGCGATCCCAAATTAAAAACGGTCGCCACTATGAGGAAATGTAATATGGGGCAATACTTCAAACCTGTACCGGTGCCCGCCGGTACTACTTTCAGCTGCGGCCACATTCGCACAGCCTTCACCTCCGCGTTCAGCGACGTGAAGATCACTCCCCCGTTTACTGGTAATAACTCACGAAGTTTTCCCTGTACGTTGCTTTCAGAGGTGTTTAAGCGCCCGGTGTTTGCAATTCAGGGAGGGCTGAACCATGTCTGCTAATGCATCTGCCGCTCCGGCCACTCAGCGTGTACAACTGCGTAAAACCCTGACTCTGGTTCAGGTTGTGATGATGGGGCTTGCCTATCTGCAACCGATGACCATTTTCGATACGTTCGGCATTGTGTCCGGCCTGACCGATGGTCACGTCGCGACCGCGTATATCTTCGCGCTGATCGCCGTTCTGTTTACTGCCGTGAGCTACGGCAAACTGGTGCAACGTTTCCCGTCTGCCGGTTCTGCTTATACTTACGCGCAAAAAGCCATCAGCCCGCACGTCGGCTTTATGGTCGGCTGGTCATCACTGCTGGACTACCTGTTCATGCCGATGATCAACATCCTGCTGGCGAAAATTTACCTGGAAGCCATCTTCCCGGGCGTACCGTCATGGATATTCGTGGTGGCGCTGGTCGGCATGATGACCGCGTTCAACCTGCGCGGCATCAAGGTCGTTGCCAACCTGAACAGCATCATTGTTGTGGTGCAGGTGGCGATCATGGTGGTGTTCCTGGGGCTGTTAGTCCGTGGCGTTTACATGGGCGAGGGCATGGGCACGCTGGCGACCACCAAGCCGTTCTTCAGTGAGAATGCGCACGTGGTGCCGATGATCACCGGGGCAACCATTCTGTGCTTCTCGTTCCTGGGCTTCGACGGTATCAGTTCGTTGTCTGAAGAAACACCGAACGCGGGTAAAGTTATCCCGAAAGCGATTTTCCTGACCGCGCTGATTGGCGGCATCATCTTCGTCGTGGTGTCTTACTTCCTGCAACTGTACTTCCCGGACATTTCGCGCTTTAAAGATCCGGACGCGTCACAGCCTGAAATCATGCTGTATGTGGCAGGCAAGTTCTTCCAGTCCGTCATTTTGTGCTTCAGCTGTGTGACCGTTCTGGCATCGGGTATGGCGGCGCACGCCGGTGTTTCGCGTCTGCTGTATGTGATGGGCCGTGATGGCGTGTTCCCGGAAAAACTGTTCGGTTATGTGCATCCGAAATGGCGTACCCCGACGTTCAACGTCCTGCTGGTCGGCGCTGTGGCGATGTCTGCGGTGACCTTTGATCTGGTGACGGCAACTGCGCTGATTAACTTTGGTGCGCTGGTGGCGTTCACCTTCGTGAACCTGTCGGTGATTTCACAGTTCTACATCCGTGAAAAACGTAACCGTACGCTGAAAGATCACATCAACTATCTGGTCTTACCGGTGATTGGTGCGCTGACTGTCGGTGCGCTGTGGCTGAACCTGGAATCGAGTTCGATGACATTAGGCTTAGTCTGGGGCGCGATTGGCCTTGGGTATCTGGCGTTTATCACTAATGCGTTTCGCAAGCAGCCACCGCAGATGAGCGGGGAGATTGCACCGGAAGCTTGATTTTTGCCCTTTGAAAAGGGCAGGAAACTTTCTTTGTATAAAGGCCGCTGCAATGGCGGCTCTACTGTGCAGCAAGCCTCTGCAAAAGAGGCTTTTAAAGTAGTTTAGTGAAAGTTTCGGTTTTTCAACAACAGTTGTCATACAGCTTTTCGCGCCGAAACCGACGAGAGAGGAAAGTGCTTTTCCTCTCTCGACTCTCCTCGCTTTTTTCACTGCGCGCTTCGCTTGTTACAATGTTTCAGGTGCTATTGCGACAGGCTGGAAATCTTGCCGCTGCGCGGTACCTTCTCTCGGTCTTCGAGCCAAAGGTCTCGAAGCCGCTCCGTTCAGCAAAATTTCTGAACAGCCCGCACGATCTTAAATTCATAGGCAAACGGTTTTTATCTTTTAGAAATGTTGATTGGCGCGATCAAAAATGGCACCGAATGAACGGTTCGAGACCAGAGGCT
>NZ_JYDG01000137.1:0-14259 GCF_003263545.1 Rahnella sp. AN3-3W3 | reverse complement strand
CCAACATGGGCTATTTCTCTTCGGATCGTACCATTCAGGAATACGCCGATGAGATTTGGAATATAAAGCCGGTGAAGTTGTAGAGCGGGAATAACGGTGGGACTTTCAGCTCCTCCCCCTTCGCAGGGGGAGGAGCTAACTAATTTAAGATGCCAGCGACAAATGTTTTTTCTGCTGTTTGTGTGTTTCCAGCCATTCGGCGACGCGCTGTTGCTGAGTTTTATCCAGCCACATACCGAGTTTTGTACGACGCCAGATAGCATCATCAAGCTGTGAAACCCACTCTTTTTCCACCAGATAACGCAGTTCCGCTTCGTAGAACCCGTGACCAAAATCTTCGCCCAGCGATTCCAGGCTGGTCGCGTCATTCAGGAACAGCTCCGTCTGGCTGCCGTAAGTCCGTGCATACCGGCGTGCCAGTGATTCCGGTAACCATTTGAAGCGGGTGCGCAGATTGGCGCTGTAGGTATCACGGTCACCGTTCAGTTTCCCGCCCGGCAATACGGCAGTTTTGGTCCACGCCGGACCGGCTTTCGGATAGTACTTCACCAGTTTTTCCAGCGCGTGTTCCGCCAGTTTACGGTAGGTGGTCAGCTTGCCGCCAAATACAGAAAGCAGCGGCGCTTTGCCGTCCTGATCGTGAACGTCGAGCGTGTAATCGCGGGTCACGGCTTGCGGTGAATCAGATTCGTCATCACACAGCGGACGCACGCCGGAATAAGTCCAGACGATGTCTTCGGTGGTCAGCTGTTTCTTAAAGTGGTCGTTATACACTTTCAGCAGATAACCGATTTCTTTATCGTCGATTTTCACGTCTTTCGGATCGCCGTGATATTCCACGTCGGTGGTGCCGATGATCGAGAATTCATCCATCCACGGGATCACAAACACAATACGGTGATCTTCGTTTTGCAGAATGTAGGCCTGCGGCTGATTGTGCGCACGTGGCACCACAATATGGCTGCCTTTGATCAGACGAATACCGTAAGGCGATTTCAGCTTCAGGCCGTCGTCGAAGAAGTGTTTTACCCACGGACCGGTAGCATTCACCAGACCTTTGGCGCGCCAGGTATAGGTTTTGCCGGTGTCGATATCTTCGGCTTCCACCATCCACATGCCGTCTTCACGCCATGCGCGGGTCACCCGGGTGCGGGTACGGACTTCGCCGCCACGCTCTTCCACTTCCTGAGCGTTGACGACCACTAAACGCGCGTCATCCACCCAGCAGTCTGAATATTCAAAACCTTTGGTCAGTTCGGGTTTCAGCACGGATTCACTGCCGAATTTCAGGCCCTTACTGGCCGGCAGGCTGGTGCGTTTGCCCAGATGGTCGTACAGGAACAGACCGGCGCGGATCATCCAGGCCGGACGCAAATGCGGCTGATGCGGTAAACGGAAACGCATCGGGAAAGCAATATGCGGCGCCATTTTCAACAGCACTTCACGTTCAGCCAGCGCTTCGCTGACCAGACGGAATTCGTAATGTTCCAGATAGCGCAGGCCACCGTGGATCAGTTTCGAACTGGCCGAAGAGGTCGCGCAGGCCAAGTCTTGCGCTTCAAGCAGCAGAACAGACAGCCCGCGGCCAGCTGCATCTACTGCGATGCCGGTACCATTAATACCGCCACCAATTACGATCAAGTCTTTGGTTTCCACGTCATCTTCCTCCAGATGTTCGCAATAGCTCTTTTATGTTCGTTTTCGCTCATGATTGTAATCGAGAATCGACAAACAAGCCAAGCGTTAACCAAATAAAAACAATTATGCGTGATGAAGGTAACATTTTTATGTCGGTTTCGAGCATAAAGGCAAAGAGGGAACGAAACCGAACGCGGTGAGGCGTGGAATTTTTCGAAATTGTTCGTTTGAAAGAGAAGAGAGGAGGGAGAAGAAAATCAGGAGCGCGGTATTCGCGCTCCTAAAAAAAACAACAATCAGCAGAGTTCGAGATGAACGTCGTATTTATCGATAATGCTTTTTACGCTGTCCGGCGGCTGTTTGTCGGTAAACATGTAGTGGATTAAATCCATTTTACCGAGGTTAACCATGGCGTTACGGCCAAATTTAGAATGGTCAGTGACCAGCATGACGCAGCGTGAGTTTTCGATAATCGCACGTTTGGTTCGCGCTTCGTGATAATCGAATTCGAGCAATGAGCCGTCCATATCAATGCCGCTGATGCCGAGAATGCCGTAATCGAGGCGGAACTGAGAGATGAAATCGAGCGTCGCTTCACCCATGATCCCGCCATCACGGGCGCGAACTTCGCCGCCGGCAAGGAACAGACGGCAGTCATCTTTCGCACTGTACAGCGTGGCGACATTCAGATTATTGGTGACGATACGCAGGTCTTTATGATTCAGCAGCGCATGTGCCACGGCTTCCGGCGTGGTGCCGATATCGATAAATAAAGTCGAACCGTCGGGGATCTGGCTGGCAACGCGCGCGGCAATCCGCGCTTTCGCTTCTGACCACATCACTTTACGGTCGTTATACGCCGCATTCACGGAACTCGACGGTAATGCCGCACCGCCGTGGTGACGGTGAATTTTATTCTGTTCTGCCAGGTCATTGAGATCACGGCGAATAGTTTGCGGGCTGACTGCAAAATGCTCCACCAGCTCTTCGGTACTGACATAACCCTGCTGGCGGACTAAATCGATAATCGCATCATGGCGTTGTGTTTGTTTCACCCGGATCCCCTACTTACTTTTTTTGTTGCGCGGAGTGCGCGTATCAACAAATGCCATCACCAGACCCAGACCCAGTCCAAAGGCGTGTGCGGCATTAGCCACGGCTGCGCCACCTGTGGCATAACCGATGAACATAAAGATCAGAGAAATAACCAGCAATCCGCCGGGCACGTACAAGCGGCTTTCCGGTTTCAGTTGCCCGGTCAGCCAGGCGTAACCCATCAGCGCGTACACCACGCCCGACAATCCGCCAAACCAGACGCCGCTGACCATCGACTGGCCCCAGCCGCTGATTAAGGCAGAAATCAGTGTGACAGTGAATAATTTGCCGCTGCCCAGATGCATCTCAATCTGGCTGGCCAGATACCACCACCAGGCGAGGTTAATCAGTAACGCGATAAACGAGAAATTCATCAGGGCAGGCGTGAACCAGCGCCACACCTGGAAGACGCGCGAACTGTCCGGCCACGCCAGCCAGCTCATCACTAATTCGTCACCCACCATTTGTTGCAGGATAAACACCGCCAGACATAACACAATCATGCCTATGGTCAGCGGGCCCGCGCGGGAGCGCAGACTTTTAAGAAACGGAGTGTGCGACATTTTTAAATGCGGCTGCGCTTTTCCGGTTTTCCAGCTGGCTTCCTGATAACGCGGGTGCAGCGGATCGCGGACAAACAACGCGACCTGTTTTTCGGCCTCTTCCAGACGGGATTCGTCTTCCAGCCAGAGCTGAACTTCCTGACTTTCAAGTTTTATGGTCAGTGTAAAACCCTGCGTTGCCATGTAATCGACAAACGCCTGAGCGAGACGGGGATTGTTCAGATTTAGAATGCGCACCATAGCGTTAAGCGGTTTCCCTAATTGTTTGACTGCGGTAATTCATTGTTATGTAGACAGGCGATAACGGTATCGCCCGATTATCTGTCAGCAGGCGTCTGGTTAACAGTGTCATGCTAACCTAAATGCTGACGACATCGCACTTTGCTCGCGTGCAGAGAGGCCAATTTTGCTGGCAATTGTTGGCCACTGCCTGACGATTTGCCGGCAGCGCCAGATGATATCCTGCGCATCGCTGTCTGAAATGCGAAAAACTGGCGCGACGGAAAGCGCTAAATCGAGATCCATCGCATTATCAGATTCGCTGATATTCAGTTTTAGTCCTGTGCTTTGTGCCACCGGATTCATGTCGTAGGCCGGTGCAAGACGCCATCCTTTTCCTGGTTCCAGCAGAAAGCCGTGATTACGCAGATGATCGTCGGTATTGGATACCAGTAAGTTGAAAACGATGCGCGACCAGAGTTCGCGTAAATCCTGATTGGGTTGTGCGCCCTGATTAATAAGTACCGCTGCCAGCTCAAGGTAGCTGACACCGGAAGAGGCGTCATCGCCATCCTGGTGGCCGGTCAGTGTCATGGCCGAGGCAAAATGTTTACGCTGACCCTCTGCCGTCCGGTCAAAACGCTTCACTAAAAAACAGTGGTGAGGATTGGCATAGCGGCGGGCAAGGCTTTCAGGCACATTCAGACCACAAGCTTTTGCCAGCGTATTGACCACCAGTTCCCAGGCGCCGATATCATATTCGTCATTAATGCTGGGGAATTTTGCTATCCAAAGATGACCATCTGGTGCGCTGACGCTGGCTTTCGGTCGGGCGCCGCCAAGCGATCCGCCCGGTGCAATCAGTAAACGTAACCATTTATCACCCGCGGCATCCTGATTTTCACTGTCCTTTTCCAGCGCCCGGCTGGCGGCTTCGAGTTCGCGAATCTGAATGAAAGGAGGAGCCGCGACATCATGACGGTCATCCAGAAAATTGCCTTCATCATTGAGCCGAAAACGCAGCGCGCCGATACGAAAATTGTCATGAACGCCCAGCAGGTAATCAGATTCATGCAGACGTTGAGTTGCAGGGGCCACGCCTGCGCGTTTTTCCCGTTCCAGCCGTCTTTTCATCAACAACCGTCCCCAGCGATCCGGACTGGTATCCGCGAAGGCACCAAAAATATCCTGCCCTTGTGCCGGATATTGGGGGCCAGTGAATAAACCTATCCGTGGATCAAGCTGAAGATTGGCAAAATCAGGATGCTCCAGCGCAGCCTGATCATATTCAAAGGCAAAAATTTCACGACCTGCGGCCTGATGCACATTGAGATAACCGATGCGCAAAGCTGCAGGGAGGGGGTTCCAGTCGGCATATACGGCAATCCTTACCGTCATTTCTTCGTCCTTTTAGGGGGTTTTTTACCGGTATCTTCACCCTCCTGAAGCAGTGACGCTAATGAACCGGCACTTAAAAAATCATCCCTGGCCCAGTCAGTTTCGGTATCCGTTTCCTCAGATTTTAAAGAAGGACTCTCTGAGGGCGCAGATGAAGGCGTCCGTTTTGAACGGGAATTGCGTGAGATGGGTTTACGGGGAATTAATGTGGCGTCCTGTAACTGGCGGCCGAACGGATCATCTTTGAGCAACAAATTGAGATCTTGTTCTACGCCCAGAACCTGCATTACCGCCAGACACGCACCGAGAGTGACGCCTGTGTTGCCGCGTTCAAGATTGCGCAATGTCATGGGAACCATACCTGCGCGTTCTGCGACCTGTGCTGCCGTCAGTTTGCGGCGCAGCCTCGCCAGACGAAGACGATCGCCAAATTCAGTTAATAGCGATTCAGTTGCCGGGAGCAAAGGTGACGTTTTACGGGGCATAGTAGCAGCCAATGTGAAGTGTAAACTGAAAGTATTATGGCGGTATATGCTAAATATCGCCATAATAATTACACTTTAGCATGCAGGAGATGTGATGCTCAGCGCGATTTCCGGGTCTTTTACAACCCTTCCAGTGCCTGTTGCAGGTCCGCAATCAGGTCTTCGGTGTCTTCAATACCGATACTGATGCGCACCAGTCCGTCGGTAATACCGCTCTGACGGCGGATTTCCGGCGCGACGGCGCTGTGCGTGGTAGACGCCGGATGGCAGGCCAGCGAATCGGTGTCTCCCAGAGAAACCGCCTGCGTGATGATGCTCAGCTTATCGAGGAAAGTTCGTGCCGCGTTCAGCCCGCCTTTCAGCTCAATGGCCATAATCCCGCCAAACAGTTTCATTTGTTTCGACGCCGTAGCGTGTCCCGGATGCTGTTTCAGTCCCGGATAAAACACGGTGTCTACTGCACTGTGCCCGTCAAGGAATTCCGCGACTGCCTGCGCGCTCAGAGAACTGGCCTCGACGCGCAGCGGCAAGGTTTTCAGTCCGCGGATCAGCAAACTGGCTTCGAACGGACTCAGATTTCCGCCGAACTGTTTCAGGCCGAGGGTACGGATTGGCGTGATCAACGCCGCAGGACCGGCCACCACACCGCCGGTCGCATCGCCATGACCGCCGATGTATTTGGTCGCGGAATGCAGAACGATATCAATGCCCAGTTCCAGCGGGCGCGTCAGGTACGGCGTGGCAAAGGTATTATCTGCCACACTGACTGCACCGGCGGCTTTGGCAAGGCGGGCAATTTCTGCCAGATCGGCGATATCCAGCCCCGGGTTAGCCGGTGTTTCCACCAGCACCACTTTGGTATTTTTGGTGAATGCCGCTTCCAGTTCGTTCACATTCGTGACGTGAACCGGTTTGATGCCATAACGCGGCAACAGGTTGCGCACCACACCTTCGGTGCCGCCGTACAGCGTGCCGATATGAATGATTTCATCGCCGGGAACCAGCAGGGCAAACAATGTGGCGCTGATCGCCGCCATACCACTTGCGCAGGCCACGGCGGTTTCTGCGCCTTCGAGTGCCGCCAGTTTCTGTTCGAAAACGGCCACCGTCGGATTGGCGAAACGGCTGTAAATATAGCCGGGCTCTTCACCGCTGAAACGACGTGCGCCGCTGTCAAAGTCCGGGTACGAAAATGCCGATGCGGCGGTGATGGGTGTCGCAATCGCGCCGGTCAGGGCATCAGGCTGCTGTCCGCCATGAACGGCGAGCGTACGCATCCCTAAAGAACGTGAAGTGTTCAGATGTTTCATCTTGGAATCCTGTCGATAGTAGGCAGAAATTATATCAACACTGGAGAAAGGTAGCTTTTTCAGCTTAAGAACATTTTCGGCGCAAACTCATTAGCCTGGTTATAAAGACCTGGGTTAAAACGACCCGGTTTATAAAGAGCCAGTTAATAAAGACTATAGCCTGCGCCGGAGGCAAATAAAGGTGGGATCAGGCTTCGATATCTTGCGGGAAGGTTTTTGACCAGGCTTCGAAACCGCCGTCAACGCTGTACACCGACTCGAAACCCTGAGAAATCAGGAATTGCGCGGCGCCACGGCTGCTGATGCCGTGATAGCACATCACCAGTACCGGCGTTTTGGCATCGGCCTGCTGAATAAAGGCGGGCAGGCTGTCATTGCTCAGGTGATAAGCGCCCGGGGCATGTGCTGCGCCGAAGCTTTGCGGGTCGCGGATATCGACCATCACGGCGTCGCCTGAAGTCAGGCGGGTATGCGCTTGTTCAACGCTGATTGCTTCAAATTGTTCCATTCTGGTCGTGCCTCATAAAAGGTTATGCCGCTATTCTACCCAATAATTGCGCGACTAAGACCAGACGAAAAGCAGGGTTAAGCATTAAACGAGCATCACCTGCACACCTTTCTGGCGTAATTGTTCGATGATTTCACTGTTGGCTTCTTTGCCGGTGATGAGCACATCGATTTGCTCGGTGCGGCTGAACAGCATACCTGCACGTTGGCCGATTTTGCTGCTGTCGACCAGTGCCGCCAGTTTTCCGACATAATTCAGCATCTTCTGCTCGGCCATCGCCGTCAGCATGTCGGTTTTATACAGGCCGTCAGTGGTCAGTCCTGCGCCGCTGGTGAACATCCAGTGCCCGGCATACAGGCTGGCGTCGCCGTCCTGTGGCGCTAAGGTAATTGACTGACTTTTATTGTACTGACCGCCCATGATCACCACGCTGTCGTGTTCCTGCTCGATCAGATAATTGGCCAGCGGCAGATAATTGGTGATGACCTGAATATCTTTTCCGCACATTTCGCGCCCCAGTAAAAACGCCGTCGACCCGCAGTTAATCACCACACTTTCACCCGGCTGGCACAGTCCGGCAGCCGCTTTGGCGATGCGCATTTTCTCATTGAGATTGTGCGTCTGATGGATGTTCAGCGGCGTCCAGTTCTGACGCGGCTGATTCACGGCTTCCGCACCGTTACGCACTTTACGCAGTTTGCCCAGTTCGTTGAGCTTGGTGATGTCACGACGCGCCGTAGCGGGTGAAATATCAAACTGATCAATCACATCAGCGACGGAAATCTGCCCCTGACGTTGCAGCAGATCGAGAATAGCATTGTGGCGTTGTGGCTCAGTCATGGTGGCTCCGGGCAAAATCGTTAAATGATTATTCCATGATTATAAACGAGCAGTAATGCGAAATGCATTGTTTATGAAGGCGCAAATTAATCGACCTCAATCAATACCCTAAATAATTCGAGTTGCAGCAAGGCGACAATCTCAGGAAGCCCCGGGAGCTTAGTTAACTAAGTGACCGGGGGGAGTGAGCGCAGTCAACGCATCTGCAACTTGAAGTATGACGGGTATTTATAAGAAGGATTTAAACGGCAGGTCGGTTTCTGTCGTAAAGCAGTCGTCAAAGCCACGCGGATAATGATATTCGAAATTATCCTTATCATCCGGATAGGTGAATTTGCCGCCAACCTGCCAGATAAACGGTTTGAAGCCGTATTTCAGGCGATCTTTTTTCATCTCCCACAGCACCCGGATTTCCTGCGGATCGGCCTGGAAATTCGACCAGATATCGTGATGGAACGGAATAACGACTTTGGTGTTCAGTGATTCCGCCATGCGCAGCATATCCACGCTGGTCATTTTGTCGGTCACGCCGCGCGGGTTCTCGCCATAAGAGCCGAGCGCCACGTCAATCTGATACTCGTTGCCGTGTTTGGCGTAATAGTTGGAATAGTGTGAATCGCCGCTGTGATACAGGTTTCCGCCCGGCGTTTTGAACAGATAATTCACCGCACGCTGATCCATCATATCCGGCAATACGCCGGCGGCTTTCTGATCCGCGGGCAGGGTAATCAGCACCGTGCGGTCGAAGGAATCCAGTGCGTGAATTTCCACGTCTTTGATCCGTACCACTTTGCCCGGTGTCATCACGATACAGCGGCTGGCAGGCACGCCCCAGCTCATCCACAAATCCACGCAGGTTTGCGGGCCGATGAACGGGACTTCAGAAGAACAGTTTTGCATTACAGCGGCGGCCACGTTCACATCGATATGATCGTTATGATCGTGAGTGGACAACACCGCGTCGATCTCCCTGATCGCAAAGGGATCGAGAACGAACGGCGTGGTGCGCAGATTCGGCTGGAGCTTCTTCACACCGGCCATGCGCTGCATCTGGTGGCCGGTTTTCATCAGCGGACTGCTGTGATTCTGCTTGCCCACGCCGCACCATAAATCGACGCAGATATTGGCGCCGCCCTCAGACTTCAGCCAGATCCCCGTACAGCCCAGCCACCACATGGCGAAGGTGCCCGGCGCGACTTTTTCCTGCTCGATTTCTTCGTTTAACCAGGTGCCCCATTCCGGAAAAGTGCTGAGGATCCAGGACTCGCGGCTGATCGTTTCTACTTTGCTCATGGTATTCCCTCATCTGAGTTGGCTTTGAAATAGAGTCACAATAAATCATTTAATGATTATATGTGATTTGTTTGTGAGAAAGTTATCATCGAAAACTCATCATGACAATGGTTTTCAGGATGTGTTTCTCAGCGGGAATAGCGACGGGATTGGATGAAGATGTAAGGATTTAGCGAGATATCCGTTATTTTCAAAATGATTATAGTATTGAAATAAATAGTAAATATAAGAATTTTCATTGCGGTGGCAATGACACGTCATGACGATATCTTGCGAGACTGCTCACAAATAATCATTATGAATCTTTATCTGATTCGATGTGAGCATTAGAGTGCATCTGTCCCTCACTGTTTAGCGCGGAGTTTGCTATACAAACGTGCTGAAGAGATCAAACAAGGTCAGACGGAGAGTCTTATGGAATTCCTCTACACCATCTTCACCGTATTTTTTAATCAGGTTATGACCAACGCGCCGTTGCTGTTGGGGCTTGTGACCATGCTCGGTTACATCCTGCTCAGGAAGAGCGCGACGGTGATCATCAAGGGCACCATCAAAACCATTATCGGCTTTATGTTACTGCAGGCAGGATCCGGCATTCTGACCGGTACCTTTAAACCGGTGGTGGCAAAACTTTCAGAAGTGTATGGCATTAACGGCGCAATATCAGACACCTATGCGTCGATGATGGCCACGGTTGAGCGCATGGGCGAGGCCTACAGCTGGGTCGGATATGCGGTGCTGATCGCGCTGGCGCTGAATATTCTGATGGTGGTGTTCCGCCGCATTACCGGCATTCGCACCATCATGCTGACCGGCCACATTATGTTTCAGCAGGCGGGGCTGATTGCGGTGTTCTTCTTCATCATGGGATACCCGATGTGGACGACCATCTGGTCAACCGCAATTCTGGTGTCGCTGTACTGGGGCATCACCTCGAACATGATGTACAAACCGACGCAGGCCGTGACCGAAAACAGCGGCTTCTCGATTGGTCATCAGCAGCAATTTGCCTCGTGGATTGCCTGTAAGGTCGCGCCCTATCTCGGTAAAAAAGAAGACAGCGTTGAAAACCTTAAATTGCCGGGCTGGCTGAATATCTTCCACGACAATATCGTCTCTACGGCCATCGTGATGACCGTATTCTTCGGCATTATTCTGTGCTCCTTTGGCCTCGATACCCTGCAACAGATGGCCGGAAAAACTCACTGGACGATTTACATCCTGCAAACCGGTCTGATGTTTGCGGTGGCGATTTTCATCATCATTCAGGGCGTGCGCATGTTCGTCGCTGAGTTGACGGAAGCCTTTAACGGCATCTCCCAGCGCTTAATTCCCGGTGCCGTTCTGGCCATCGACTGCGCGGCTATCTACAGCTTTGCGCCGAACGCCGTGGTCTGGGGCTTTATGTGGGGCACCATCGGCCAGCTGATTGCCGTCGCCATTCTGTTTGGCATGGGCTCTTCCATCATGATCATTCCCGGCTTCATCCCGATGTTCTTCTCAAACGCCACCATCGGCGTGTTTGCCAACCACTTCGGTGGCTGGCGCGCGGCGCTAAAAATCTGTCTGGTGATGGGGATGATCGAAATCTTCGGCTGCGTCTGGGCCATCAAACTCACCGGTCTGAGCGCCTGGATGGGCATGGCCGACTGGTCAATTCTGGCCCCACCAATGATGCAAGGCTTCTTCAGCCTCGGCATGGCCTTTATGGGGATCATTGCGGTCATCGCCTTGCTTTACATGTTCTTCGCCGGTCGCACCTTGCGCGCTGAAGAAGATGCTGAAAAACAAACGCTTAATCAGTCCGTTTCTCACTAATGACTTCTCATAAATGATTTATCAGCAAACAAAGAGGTTCTCATGACAGTACGAATTCTGGCGGTATGCGGTTGCGGGCAGGGCAGTTCGATGATCATGAAGATGAAAATCGGCCAGTTCCTGACCCAGGAAGGCGTGGATCACACCATGAACAGCTGCGCGGTGGGGGAATACAAATCTGAGCTGAGCGGCGCCGACATTATTGTCGCCTCCACACACGTGGCGGATGAAATCACCGTCAGTGGCAACAAATACGTGGTCGGCGTGCGCAACATGCTGTCGGCAGCAGACTTCGGTCCGAAAGTGATGGAAGTGATTAACGCGCACTTTTCCGCTGACCTGAAAAAGTAAGGAGCGATGTATGAAACTGCGAGATTCGCTGGCTGAAAACAACTCGATTCGCCTTAACGCAGAAGCAGAAACCTGGCAGGACGCCGTGAAAATTGGCGTCGATATGCTGGTGGAAGCCGGTGTGGTCGAGCCGCGTTATTACCAGGCGATTCTGGATGGCGTGAAACAGTTCGGGCCGTATTTCGTGATTGCGCCGGGTCTGGCGATGCCGCATGGCCGCCCGGAAGAAGGGGTTCTCAAAACCGGTTTTGCGCTGGTGACACTGAAAACGCCGCTGGTGTTCAATCATGATGATAACGATCCGGTGGATATCCTCATTACGCTGGCGGCGGTGGATGCCAATGCACATCAGGAAGTGGGCATCATGCAGGTGGTGAACCTGTTTGATGATGAAGCCAATTTTGACCGCCTGCGCGCCTGCACCACCGCGCAACAGGTGCTGGATTTGATCGACCTGACCTCCGCCACGGCGGTTCCCTAATTCATTATCAGAGAAGGAATTCACTATGACTCATTCATTACCGATGTTGCAGGTGGCGCTGGATAACCAGTCGATGGACGACGCCTACAAAACCACGCGCCTGATCGCCAGTGAAGTCGACATTATCGAAGTCGGCACCATTTTGTGTGTCGCAGAAGGTGTGCGCGCGGTGCGTGACCTGAAAGCGCTGTATCCGGAAAAAATCGTGCTGGCCGATGCCAAAATCGCTGACGCCGGAAAAATACTCTCGCGCATGTGTTTTGAAGCCAATGCCGACTGGGTAACGGTGATTTGCTGCGCCGACATCAACACCACCAAAGGCGCGCTGGAAGTGGCGAAGGAATTCAACGGTGATGTGCAGATTGAACTGACCGGCTACTGGACGTGGGAACAGGCGCAGGAATGGCATGACGCCGGTATCCAGCAGGTGGTTTATCACCGCAGCCGTGACGCACAGGCCGCCGGTGTGGCATGGAGCGATGCCGATATCACCGCAATCAAACGCCTTTCCGGCATGGGCTTTAAAGTGACGATCACAGGCGGTCTGGCGCTGGAAGATTTGCCGCTGTTTAAAAACATTCCGGTTCACGTATTTATTGCCGGGCGCAGTATCCGCGATGCCAAAGATCCGGTTGAAGCGGCGCGTCAGTTCAAAAAATCCATCCGCCAGCTCTGGGGCTAAGGAACATCAGATGATGCACAAAGCCGTTCCCCTCGGTATCTATGAAAAAGCCCTGCCTGCGGGCGAAGACTGGCTGGCGCGCCTGACCATGGCGAAAGAGCTGGGCTTCGATTTCGTTGAGATGTCGGTGGATGAAACCGACCACCGGCTGGCGCGGCTTGACTGGTCACGTGAGCAGCGTTTGCAAGTCGTCGATGCGATTTCGCGTACCGGCATCCGTATTCCGTCGATGTGCCTGAGCGCACACCGGCGGTTCCCGCTCGGCGCAGAAGACGATGAAACCCGCAATCACGGGCTGGAAATTATGCGTAAAGCCATCGTACTGGCACAGGATTTGGGCATCCGCGTGATCCAGCTCGCCGGTTATGACGTCTGGTACCAGCAGGCCAACGATCATACCCGCGAGCGTTTTCGCGATGGCTTGCAGGAGTCCGTCGAAATGGCCAGTCGCGCGCAGGTGACGCTGGCGATGGAAATCATGGATTACCCGCTGATGAACTCGATCAGCAAAGCGCTCGGCTACACGCATTACCTGAACAATCCGTGGTTCCAGCTTTATCCTGACATTGGCAATTTATCGGCGTGGGACAACGACGTGCAGATGGAACTGGCGAGCGGCGCAGGGCACATCGTCGCCGTGCATATTAAAGACACGCAGCCCGGCGTATTCAAAAACGTGCCGTTTGGCAGCGGCGTGGTGGAGTTCGAGCGCTGCTTTGAAACCCTGCAAAAAAGCGGCTATCGCGGGCCGTATCTGATCGAAATGTGGAGCGAAACTGCCGCCGACCCGATACAGGAAGTGCGCAATGCCCGCGCCTGGGTGGTGGATAAAATGCAAAGAGCCGGGCTGAACATGGAGGAAATGGCATGACGGACGCACTGAAACAACGTGTATTTGAAGCCAACATGGCGCTGCCGGCTTTTGGTCTGGTGACGTTCACATGGGGAAATGTCAGCGGCATTGACCGCGAGCGCGGGCTGGTGGTCATCAAACCGAGCGGCGTGGAATACGAGACAATGCAGGTCAGCGACATGGTCGTGCTGAACCTGCAAGGCGAGGTTGTGGAAGGGCATTACAAACCGTCCTCCGACACCGCCACGCATCTCGAACTTTACGCCCGTTTCCCGCAGCTTGGTGGCATCGTGCATACCCATTCGACTTATGCGACGTCATGGGCGCAGGCCGGATTGGCGATCCCCCCGCTCGGCACCACGCACGCGGATTATTTTGCCGGAGCCATTCCCTGCACGCGGCCGTTGTCGCGCCACGAAGTGAACGGGGAATATGAACTTGAAACTGGCAAAGTGATCGCCGCTGCGCTGACCGGTACCGACCCGCTGCATATGCCCGGCATTCTGGTCGCGCAGCACGGTCCGTTCTGCTGGGGAACCACGCCTGAACAGGCAGTACACAACGCCGTGGTGCTGGAAGAAGTCGCGAAAATGGCGTGGATCACCGGTTCCATCCGCCGTAACCAAACTCCGATGGATGATTACCTGCTGCAAAAACATTTCAGCCGAAAGCATGGGCCGGATGCGTATTACGGGCAGAAATAATCGCTATTGAGATGCCATTAA
>NZ_JYDG01000136.1:0-5825 GCF_003263545.1 Rahnella sp. AN3-3W3 | reverse complement strand
CTTTTGGGGTGCAGTCCATCGCGAGGGCTTTTTTACGCATACTGCTCAGGTAAATCAGCGTTCCGGGCGGGTAAATACCAGCTCGTTGCCCTGTGAGCGTGATTCATCAAATTCGTAACCTTCCAGATTGAAATCCTGAAGTTGTTTCGGCTTATCCAGACGCTCTTTGATAATGAACCGGCTCATCAGGCCACGCGCCTTTTTGGCGTAGAAGCTGATGACTTTGTACTTACCGTTCTTCTCATCAAGGAAGACAGGTTTGATGATTTCGCCATCCAGCAGTTTAGGTTTCACCGCTTTGAAGTATTCATCAGACGCCAGATTCACCAGCACTTTGCTTTTCTGTTCGCGGAGTAACAGATTCAGTTTTTCAGTCAGTAAATCGCCCCAGAACGCATACAGATTCGCACCCTGCGGGTTTTCCAGACGGATACCCATTTCCAGACGATAAGGCATCATTAAATCCAGCGGACGCAACAGACCGTATAAACCGGACAACATGCGCAGATGTTTTTGGGCAAAATCGAAATCTTTCTCGCTGAAATCTTCCGCCTGCAGACCGGTATACACGTCACCTTTAAAGGCCAGAAGCGCCTGTCGGGCATTTTCCGGGGTGAAATCCAGCTGCCAGTCATTGAAGCGTTCAGCGTTCAGATGGGCCAGTTTATCGCTGATCCCCATCAGTGAAGCGATCTGCGCCGGGGACATTTTACGCGCCACGGTGATCAGTTCACTGGATTTATCCAGCAACTCTGGTTGGGTATAGCGCGTTGTCGCAAGCGGGCTTTCGTAATCGAGCGTTTTGGCAGGTGAAATAATGGTCAGCATAGTCTTGTCCGTTGGTCAGTGACGGTTCAAATTCAGAATTTTTCGTTGCCATACTGTAGCAAAAAAGTCACTGCGATGGGGGCATGACAGCAATAGGTAAAAGCGGTGAAAATCAGCGCGGAGATGACGTTTTATCCCACACACCCGGCTCAAGCTGACCGCGTAATTCAGGGAAATGGTCAGGATTGAAGACCGGTATTTTTCCCATCCGCCGCTGCCGCTCGTGATCCTTAACCACTTTTACCGCGATGCCGGAAAGCAGCAGCAGGGCGGTGAGATTAAGTATGGCCATCAGCGCCATGAAGATATCAGCCAGCTTCCAAAGCATCTGGAGTTCCATCAGGCAGCCGCCGAAAACCATCGCAATGACCAGCAACCGGAAAATCAGCAACTTAACCGGGGCAGCGCTGTGAACAAAACTGAGATTGTTTTCAGCATAGACATAGTTGCCGGCGATTGAAGTGAACGCAAAGGCGCACACCAGCATCGCCAGAATAACCGAGCTCCATTCTGGCAATGTGGGGTCGATGGCCAGGCGGAGCAGGCGAATTCCCGTGGGCGCTCCGGGAATATCCAACGCGCCGGACGTTAAAATAATCAACGCCGTAGCGGTGCAAATTACCACCGTATCAATAAACACCGCCAGCATCTGGTTAAAACCCGAAGCAGCCGGATGGCTGACTGCTGCCATCGCCGCGACATTTGGCGATGAACCGACACCGGCTTCACTGGCAAAAGCCCCGCGCTGCATCCCCTGAGTTATCGCCTGAGTCACGCCATAAGCCAGCGCGCCGGATGCCGCTTCCTGCAGGCCGAAGGCGCTTTTGAATATCAGTGCGAAGACTTGTGGAAGTTTTTCGACATGATGACCAATGACCCAAACGGCCAGCAGCAGCCAGGCAATGGCCATCAGCGGGATCATCCATTTGGACAGCCAGGTAACGGCGCGGATCCCACCGAAAATCAGCAGAGCAACCAGTGCCGCTAAAATACAGGCGGTTGTCAGCGGCGGAACATGCAGGAGATGGAGTGATGCCTGAGCAATCGAATTAGCTTGTAACGCACTGAAAATAAAGCCGCAGGAAATGACCATTAGGAAGGAAAACAGGATCCCCATCCAGCGCATTCCCAGCCCTTTCTCCATGTAGTCTGCCGGGCCACCACGAAATTTGTTACGCGCACTGGTGCCTTTGTAAATCTGCGCCAGCGTGTTTTCTATCAGCGCGGTCGCCATGCTGAAGAGAGTAATAATCCACATCCAGAAAATGGCTCCCGGCCCGCCGAGCGCAATCGCAATGATCACGCCTGTCAGGTTACCGGTACCCATTCGTGAAGCCATACTCAGACAAAGTACGCGCCAGGGGGATGTTCCGCGGGGATCGGCGTTGCGTTTAAAAAGTGACGGAGAGAAGAGGTGGCCAAAACGACGAAACTGAATGAACCCAAGACGGAAAGTGAGATAAATACCGCTGCCAAACAGCAGGTAAATCAGGATTGTGCTCCAGAGAATTGTGTCGAAAAATTCCAGCAAGTCATTCATGAATTGTCCTTGGTTGATTTACCCTTCATCGTTTTTATTAATTGGCTTAAGGGCAATGACCACTTTGGATGGCTAACATACCTTTTTTATCAAACCGGTGACATATGCATTTTGGCTGAAATTGTGTGTTTTGGAAGGTGATAAATCCATAGATGTTCGTAGCCGAGCATGCCGCGAGATGCGCCTTGCGCGTGGCTTTTTGCATGTTATCATCAGCCAAAGGCAAGGCATGAAAATGCCTATACGAAAACGTCCAAACGATGAGATATGCCAAAATGACCGATAAACTGACTTCCCTACGCCAAATGACTCAGGTTGTTGCTGACACCGGAGATATCGCGGCAATGAAGTTGTACCAGCCGCAGGATGCGACCACCAACCCGTCACTGATCCTCAGCGCTGCGCAAATTCCTGAATACCGTAAACTGATCGACGAAGCAATCGCCTGGGCACGTGACCAGAGCAGCGATCACGATCAGCAGATTACTGATGCCGCTGACAAACTGGCAGTAAACATCGGTCTGGAAATTCTGAAACTGGTTCCGGGCCGCATTTCAACAGAAGTTGATGCCCGTCTGTCTTACGACACTGACGCGAGCGTGGCCAAAGCCAAACGTCTGATCAAACTGTATAACGATGCGGGCATCACCAACGACCGTATCCTGATCAAACTCGCTTCTACCTGGCAGGGTATCCGCGCTGCGGAAAAACTGGAAAAAGAAGGCATCAACTGTAACCTGACCCTTCTGTTCTCCTTCGCTCAGGCTCGTGCTTGTGCAGAAGCGGGCGTGTTCCTGATTTCTCCATTCGTTGGCCGTATCCTCGACTGGTACAAAGCCAATGGCGACAAGAAAGAGTTCGCGCCGAATGAAGATCCGGGCGTGGTGTCTGTGACCGAAATCTACGAATACTACAAACAACACGGCTACGAAACTGTCGTGATGGGCGCAAGCTTCCGTAACATCGGCGAAATCATCGAACTGGCTGGTTGTGACCGTCTGACTATCGCTCCTGCGCTGCTCAAAGAGCTGGCAGAAAGCGAAGGTCCGCTGGAGCGCAAATTGTCCTTCTCTGGTGAAACCAAACCACGTCCTGCGCCACTGACTGAATCTCAGTTCTACTGGGAACACAACCAGGATCCGATGGCTATCGACAAACTGGCTGATGGTATCCGTAAGTTTGCAGTTGACCAGGGTAAACTGGAAAAAATGATTTCTGACCTGCTGTAATCAGCGCTCAGTTTTCGACAAAAAGCGGCTAATCAGCCGCTTTTTTTGTACCTGCGATAAAACCACAGGCCGGTTACCGATATACTGAGACAAATTACGAAGAAAAATGCTGTGGAGAAATAGCATGAATACATTCCGAATTGGTCTGGTATCGGTGTCGGACCGCGCCTCAAACGGTGTTTATCAGGATAAAGGCATTCCGGCGCTGGAAGCGTGGCTGGAGAAAGCGCTTATTACCCCATACAAACTGGAAACAAGACTGATCCCAGATGAGCAGCCGCTGATTGAACAGGCGATCAGCGAACTGGTCGACGAGAGTGGCTGTCATCTGGTGCTGACCACTGGCGGAACCGGCCCTGCACGCCGTGACGTCACGCCGGATGCCACGCTGGCGGTGGCCGATCGTGAAATGCCGGGCTTCGGTGAGCAGATGCGCCAGATAAGCCTGCACTTTGTGCCGACGGCGATCTTATCGCGTCAGGTTGGGGTTATCCGCAAACAGGCGCTGATCCTCAATTTACCCGGTCAGCCGAAATCAATTCAGGAAACGCTGGAAGGCCTGAAAGATGCTGACGGTAAGGTGATTGTTTCCGGTATTTTCGCCAGCGTGCCGTACTGCATCCAGCTTCTCGATGGACCTTACGTCGAAACGCATGATGAAGTGGTAGCAGCTTTTCGTCCAAAAAGTGCCCGCCGCGATACAAAAAACTGAATAGCCCCCGATTTCCAAATTAACAGAAGTTACGCGTCAGGCACTCTGGTGTGAAAAATATTTGCCGTTATAGTAATGATTACTTTACATGAGGTGGCAAAACCTTTTTCCATTTTACACTCTGGTGTCTGACGGTATCCCTATGCAACACGCACAATCGCGCCGGTTGAACCGGCAGGACTACAAAACGCTGTCCCTGGCTGCATTAGGTGGCGCACTCGAATTTTACGATTTCATCATTTTCGTCTTCTTCGCGGCGGTCATTGGCGATCTTTTCTTCCCGGCTAATATGCCCGACTGGCTTCGCCAGGTTCAGACCTTCGGTATTTTCGCCGCCGGTTATCTGGCACGTCCGCTGGGCGGTATCATCATGGCGCATTTCGGCGATGTAGTGGGTCGTAAGCGTATGTTCAGTCTGAGTATTCTGCTGATGGCCTTGCCGACACTGGCGATGGGTTTATTGCCGACTTATGCGTCGATTGGCATTGCAGCACCGCTGTTATTATTGCTGATGCGCGTATTGCAGGGTGCGGCTATTGGCGGAGAAGTCCCGGGTGCATGGGTGTTTGTGGCCGAGCACGTGCCGCGCAGCCGCATTGGTTTTGCCTGTGGAACGCTGACGGCCGGTTTAACATTGGGGATCCTGCTGGGTTCTCTGGTGGCAACTTTACTGAACACCAGCATGACACCGGTAACAATCAGTCAGTACGGCTGGCGTATTCCGTTCTTTATTGGCGGTATTTTCGGTTTGATCGCCATGTATCTGCGCCGCTGGTTACAGGAAACGCCGGTCTTTATTGAGATGAAAGCGCACAAAGCGCTGGCGGAAGAGCTGCCTCTGAAAGCCGTGGTCGCCAATCATAAAAAAGAAATTGTGGTCTCGATGCTGATGACCTGGCTGTTATCGGCCGGGATCGTGGTGGTGATTCTGATGACACCAACCTGGCTGCAGAAACAGTTCGGTATTCCGGCTGCAGCGGCATTGCAGGCAAACTGTCTGGCCACCGTGGCGCTGATGGTTGGCTGCATCATCTCAGGCAGCGTTGTGGATCGGCTTGGTGCCAGCAAAACATTCATCTTCGGCAGCCTGTTCCTGGGGATTTGCACATGGTCGTTCTATCACATGGTCGCGGCGGATGCGTCGGTACTGATGGGCATGTACGCGCTCGCCGGACTGAGCGTGGGCGTAGTCGGTGCCGTGCCCTATGTGATGGTACGGGCATTCCCAGCTGAAGTGCGTTTTACCGGTATTTCTTTTTCATACAATGTGGCATATGCGATTTTCGGCGGCCTGACGCCGATCTTCGTCACGCTCATTATGCGTCTGACCCCGATGGCTCCTGCGTACTACGTGCTGGCTCTGTCCGCAATTGGTCTGCTGACCGGTATTTATCTGAGCCGTGACCTGAACAGTGAAGCGGCGAAAGACGCGAAATTTGCCGAGCGTGTCGCATCCGGCCAGTAAGTTTGTTTCAGATATTAAAAAGCCCTGCAATTGGACTGCACCCCAAAAGTT
>NZ_JYDG01000135.1:0-4196 GCF_003263545.1 Rahnella sp. AN3-3W3 | reverse complement strand
TGCGTGACCAGCATCTGGAAGGATTGCCGGGGCAGAAAATTGCCCGCATGGGCGTGGTGCGTACTTTCCAGCACGTGCGTCTGTTCCGCGAAATGACGGTGATTGAAAACCTGCTGGTCGCCCAGCATCAGCACCTGAAAAGCGGCGTACTGGCGGGGCTGTTTAAAACGCCGGGATTCCGTCGCGCCGAAGCGGATGCGCTGGATCGCGCTGCCGACTGGCTGGAACGTGTCGGATTGCTCGAACTGGCGAACCGTCAGGCTGGCAATCTGGCTTACGGTCAGCAACGCCGTCTGGAAATTGTCCGCTGCATGGTCACGCGCCCGGAAATCCTGATGCTCGATGAACCGGCTGCCGGTCTTAACCCGCGTGAAACCGAAGAGCTGAATCAGCTGATTGCCGAACTGCGTAACCAGCACAACGTGTCGGTTCTGCTGATTGAGCACGACATGAAACTGGTGATGGGCATTTCCGATCGCATCTACGTGGTGAATCAGGGCACGCCGCTGGCACAAGGCACACCGGCTGAAATTCGTAATAATCCTGACGTGATCCGCGCCTATTTAGGCGAAGGTTGATGGGCGAAGGCTAAGGGACAGAACAAGATGTTGTCATTCAATCAGGTATCCGCCCATTACGGCAAAATTCAGGCGCTGCATGAAGTCAGCCTGAGTATTAATAAAGGGGAAATCGTCACGCTGATCGGCGCGAACGGCGCGGGTAAAACCACGCTGCTCGGCAGTTTGTGTGGCGAACCGCGTGCGACGAACGGCTCGATCATTTTCGAAGGTCAGGACATCACGCAGTGGCAAACCGCCAAAATCATGCGCGGCGATATCGCGATTGTGCCGGAAGGCCGTCGCGTATTCTCACGTATGACGGTGGAAGAGAATCTGGCGATGGGCGGATTTTTTGCCACACGCGACCAGTATCATGCCCGTCTGGAGCGCGTGTTTACGCTGTTCCCGCGTCTGAAAGAGCGCCGCATTCAGCGTTCGGGCACCATGTCCGGCGGTGAGCAACAGATGCTGGCAATTGGTCGTGCGCTGATGAGCCAGCCGCGTTTGCTGCTGCTCGATGAGCCGTCGCTGGGGCTGGCACCCATCATCATCCAGCAGATTTTCGACACCATCCAGCAACTGCGCGAAGAAGGGATGACCATCTTCCTGGTCGAACAAAATGCCAATCAGGCGCTGAAACTCGCCGACCGCGGCTATGTGCTGGAAAACGGTCATGTGGTGCTGGAAGATACCGGCGCGGCCTTGCTGGCGAACGAAGCGGTGCGTGCGGCCTATCTCGGTGCATAAAGTGGCTTCACATTTTAAAAATCTGTGATAAATCTGGTAAACCGCACGGCAAGCGCTTTGCGGTTTTTATTTTGTCTATAAATTAACATCTCTTACATTCTTATAACTTTGCACATCATCAGGAACATGTCATGAACACAGAAGGTTTACTCGCCGCCCGTATGGTCAGGCTTAAAAGTTCGGCCATCCGGGAATTGCTGAAACACAGCAAAATGGAAGGCGTTATCTCACTGGCGGGTGGTATTCCTTCTTCAGCGCTTTTTGATTTCGACGGCCTGCGTGAAGCCACACAACTGGCGATCACCGAACAGCCTGAGCACGCTTTTCAGTATGGCCTGACCGAAGGCAGTTATACGCTGCGTGAGCGTATTGCTGAGCTTTGTCAGGAACGTGGCGTGGTGGCGAGCCCCGACGACATCGTGGTCACCGCAGGCTCCCAGCAGGCGCTGGATCTGGTGATGCGCGCCGTGGTGAACCCGGATGACGTGTTTGTGGTGGAACGCCCGACCTATCTGGCGGCGTTACAGACGCTGGAACTGGCCGAAGCCAAACTGCTGTCCGTCGGTTCTGACGGCGATGGCATGATTGTTGACGAGCTGGCGGAACTGCTGAAAACGCAGAAAATCAAAGGCGTGTATCTGGTGCCAACGTTTGGTAACCCGAGCGGCGTGACCCTGAGCCGCGCCCGTCGTGAGCAACTGGTGAAACTGGCAGCACAGCACGAATTCCTGATTGTAGAAGATGACCCGTATGGCGAACTGCGTTTCACCGATGAACGCCAGCCGACGCTGTTCGAGCTGTCGAAATCGCTGTTCGGTTACGCCGAAAACATCATCTACACCTCGACGTTCTCTAAAATTCTGGCACCGGGCCTGCGTCTGGGCTGGGTGATTATGCCTGACTGGCTGCTGCACAAAGTTGCCATCATCAAACAGGCCGCAGATCTGCACGCCAGCGCGCTGTCGCAGACTATCGCGGAATACTATCTCGGTTTGGGTCGTCTGCCGAAGCAGATCGAAACCATCCGTGCGGCGTATAAAAAGAAATGCCAGGTCATGGCCGAACTGCTGGAACGCGAGCTGGGCGACGTGCTGACATTTGAATACCCGAAAGGCGGCATGTTCCTGTGGGCGCGTTTCCGCGAGCCGCGTAATTGTGCTGAATGGATGAAAAAGACGCTGGAGCAGGGCGTGGTGTTTGTGCCGGGCGAATTTTTCTATGCCGATAATCCGGATCACTCGGCCTTCCGTCTTTCCTTCGCGACCGCAACCGAAGAGCAAATGCACGAAGCGGTCGCCCGTCTGAAACGCGCACTATAATCCCTCTTTTTCGTATCCCTGAGGCGCATCGTTAATCTGATGCGCCTTATTTTTTGCCATCTGTCCGTCACCTGCATTTAACGCTGCTGTAACTTCATTGTCATTTAACGGTTATTTTTCTGTCATTTAGCCGTGTCATTTTACCTGCGATTAAAAACGTTTCTTAACATCCATTATTTCTCTGCACTTGCAGCACACCAGCAGAATTCAGGAGACAGGCATGTTCATCAACCTCAAAAAAACGGTTATCGGCACCGCGCTGACGCTGGCTTTCAGCGCCAATGCTTTCGCTGTGACAGAAATTCCTTTCTGGCACTCAATGGACGGCGAGTTAGGCAAAGAAGTGAACTCGCTGGCCGACCGTTTTAACCAGACGCACCCTGATGTCAAAATCGTGCCTGTCTATAAAGGCAAATACGACGAAAGCCTGGCGGCCGGTATCGCGGCATACCGTACCGGTAATGCTCCGGCGATTTTGCAGGTTTACGAAGTGGGCACTGCGACCATGATGGCCAGCAAAGCCATCAAACCGGTTTACGAAGTGTTCAGCGATGCGGGCATTAAAGAAGACGTTTCACAGTTCGTGCCGACTGTTTCCGGTTATTACTCCGATTCCAAAGGCCGCCTGCTGTCCCAGCCATTTAACAGCTCCACGCCGGTGCTGTATTACAACAAAGACGCTTTTAAGAAAGCCGGTCTGAACCCGGATCAGCCGCCGAAAACCTGGCAGGATATGGCCGCCTACACCGAGAAACTGCGTGAAGCAGGCATGAAATGTGGTTACGCCAGCGGCTGGCAGGGCTGGATCCAGATTGAGAACTTCAGCGCCTGGCACGGTCTGCCAATCGCCACCAAAAACAACGGCTTCGATGGCACCGATGCGGTTCTGGAATTCAACAAACCAGAGCAAATCAAACACATCCAGATGCTGGAAGACATGAACAAAAAAGGTGATTTCACCTATTTTGGTCGTAAAGATGAATCCACCGCCAAGTTCTATAACGGCGATTGCGCGATGACCACCGCGTCTTCCGGTTCACTGGCCGACATCCGTCAGTATTCCAAATTCAACTACGGCGTGGGCATGATGCCTTACGATGCAGACATCAAAGGCGCACCACAAAACGCCATCATCGGCGGTGCAAGCCTGTGGGTGATGAACGGCAAAGATAAAGACACCTACAAAGGCGTTGCCGAATTCCTGCAATTCCTGACCACGCCGGAAATCGCAGCCGAATGGCATCAGAAAACCGGTTATTTGCCGGTGACGACTGCCGCGTATGAACTGACCAAAAAAGATGGCTTCTATGAGAAGAATCCGGGTTCCGACGTCGCCACCCGCCAGATGCTGAACAAGCCACCGTTACCGTTCACCAAAGGCCTGCGTCTGGGCAACATGCCGCAGATCCGTACCATCGTGGATGAAGAACTGGAAAGCGTGTGGAGCGGTAAGAAAACGGCTAAAGAAGCGTTAGACACTGCAGTACAGCGCGGGAACTTACTGTTACGTCGCTTCGAAGCTTCTACTAAGTAATCCCGTTTTGCTCCCTCCCCTGCGAAGGGGAGGGCT
>NZ_JYDG01000134.1:0-20484 GCF_003263545.1 Rahnella sp. AN3-3W3 | reverse complement strand
GAATCCAGCACGGCCCACCATCTAAAGCACACTTTCAGAGAAAAGCGCCTTTTGGCGCTTTTTTCGCATCTGACGCTTGAAACTTCCTTCCATCGCGATATCCATTTCTCCGGCAATTTTGTCAATCTTCGTCTCTTTTAAGTGCAGTAAACATTTTAAGCCTTATGGCTAATATCTGGACGACTTTTCCTGTGTTATACGGTATTTTGTTTAGCATACAAAACCAACGGGTTTCCGGATGGGATCTGTTGCGGCTTCTGGCGTTTCAGGCGTGCTGCCTGACTGAATGAGATGACGAGTATGAGCGAAACATTGGACCTGAATGCGACGGTTTATCCTTTTCCTCCTAAACCCGCAGTTCTGAGTGCAGATGAAAAGACTTTCTACAAAGAGAAGATCAGAAAATTGCTCAGGGAACGTGATGCCGTGATGGTGGCGCATTACTACACTGATCCTGAAATTCAGGCGCTTGCAGAAGAAACCGGGGGCATTGTCGCAGACTCTCTGGAAATGGCGCGCTTTGGCAGTCAGCATCCGGCTTCCACGTTGCTGGTGGCCGGCGTACGCTTCATGGGTGAAACGGCCAAAATTCTCAGCCCTGAAAAAACAGTGCTCATGCCGACGCTCAATGCGGAATGCTCGCTGGATCTGGGTTGCCCGGAACAGGCTTTCTCAGATTTCTGTGACCAGCACCCCGATCGCACCGTTGTGGTCTACGCTAATACCTCTGCGGCGGTGAAAGCCCGTGCCGACTGGGTAGTTACGTCGAGCATTGCGGTAGAACTGATTGAACATCTTGATAGTCTGGGCGAAAAAATAATCTGGGCACCGGATCGTCACCTCGGCAATTATGTTCGCAAGCAGACGGGCGCTGATGTGCTGTGCTGGCAGGGTGCCTGTATCGTCCATGACGAGTTTAAAACCCAGGCCCTGACCCGAATGAAAGGCTTGTATCCAAACGCCGCTGTTCTGGTGCATCCTGAGTCTCCTCAGGCGATTGTGGATATGGCTGATGCGGTCGGTTCTACCAGTCAGCTCATTCAGGCGGCAAAATCCTTGCCTCAGAAACAGTTGATCGTCGCTACCGACCGCGGGATTTTCTACAAAATGCAGCAAGCGTGCCCGGATAAAGAATTATTCGAAGCGCCAACGGCAGGCGAGGGCGCAAGTTGCCGCACCTGCGCGCATTGCCCGTGGATGGCGATGAACGGCCTGAAAGCCATTGCTGAAGGTCTGGAGCACGGCGGAGCAGAACATGCCATAGAAGTCGATGAGGCGCTGCGTGTGAAGTCATTGATTCCGCTGAACCGTATGCTGGATTTTGCCGCACAACTCAAATTACGCACACAGGCCAAAGCCCTGTAAGCAAACGCGATGTGACTGACGAAAAAGGAAGGACGTGATGATGGATTTTTTCAGTACCAGCAATATTCTGGTTCATATTCCTCTCGGCAAAGGCGGATATGACCTGTCTTGGATTGAAGCGGTTGGCACTATTTTTGGTTTGCTTTGTATCTGGTACGCCAGCAAAGAAAAGCTCATCAATTACGCGTTTGGTCTGATCAACGTCACCTTGTTTGCGATCATCTTCTTCCAGATCCAGCTCTACGCCAGTTTACTGCTGCAGATCTTCTTCTTTGCCGCCAATATTTATGGCTGGTACGCCTGGAGCCGTCAGACAGCGGATCAGGAAGCAGAATTGCAGATCCGCTGGTTGCCACGTGGGAAAGCGCTGATATGGGGCGTGGTGTGCGTCGCAGGCATTTTGCTGATGACGTTTAACATTGACCGCGTATTTGCTGCGCTCACTCTGGTGGCGGTCAATCTGATGCAGGCGCTGGGGATGAATGTGCAGATGCCAGAATTGCAGCCGGATGCTTTCCCTTTCTGGGATTCATCAATGATGGTGCTGTCGATTGTGGCGATGCTGCTGATGACGCGCAAATATGTCGAGAACTGGTTGCTGTGGATGGTGATCGACGTGATAAGTGTGGCGATTTTTGCTTATCAGGGCGTCTATGCGATGGCGCTCGAATACGTGTTGCTGACGCTGATTGCACTCAATGGTTCGTGGCTGTGGATCAAGAGCGCGAAGCAAAATGGCTCGCAGCCACTGCAAACCGTCTGAATCTGTTTAAACAAAAACGCCTCCATACCGGAGGCGTTTTGCTTTCTGCTATTGGTGAACATCAGTGATGATGGTGTGCGTGGGAGTGACCATGATGATCGTGCTCTGCGCTGGCAGCCGGGATTTCATTAATCTCGCAATCCGGCGTTTCACAGCGACCGTATTCCATCTGAATCGTCGCGTGGCCGATACGGCATTTCTCCAGCAAATGATGCTGAATGCGGTCTAACAGCGCATCGTGATCGTGCGGTGGCACCACCTGCACATGCAGCGTCATCAGCCGCTGTTCACCAATCTGCCAGACGTGAACGTGATGGACATTGCGAACTTCAGGGATGCTCAGCGACAAATCACGGCGCAGTTTATCGATATCAATTTCCTCAGGCGTACCTTCCAGCAACTCATGAAAACTTTCGCGCAGTAGCCGCCAGGCGTTGTTCAGCACCAGACACGACACGAGCACCGACAGAATCGGGTCGATGGGCGTCCAGCCGGTATACATGATGATCAGTGCTGCAGCGACCGCACCAATCGATCCCAGTAAATCACCCAGCACATGCAGAGCCGCAGCGCGCACGTTGATGTTGGCTTTTTCCTGACCCTGATGCAGTAACCAGAACGCCAGAATATTGGCAAACAGCCCGGCGATAGCGATGACCAGCATCGTGGTACCCATCACCGGCTGTGGATTGAAGAAGCGGGCAATGGCTTCCCAGACGATCAGCACCACAATCACTAACAGCGCGGCGGCGTTAACGAAAGCCGCCATTGTCGTCAGGCGCAGATAACCAAAGGTATGACGGGAATTGGGCTTACGTTTTGCAAAACGCACGGCCATCAACGCCACGAGCAACGCGGCAGCATCTGTCAGCATGTGACCGGCATCTGCCAGCAACGCCAGAGAGCCAGAAATCAGCCCGCCGATAACTTCCGCAACCATAAAAACAACGGTTACAAGGAAAGCCAGTAACAGGCGACGGCTATTTTTATCCTGCGGTAACAGGGAAGAAGACATAGTTATATTCACAAAGATGATGAACAGAGACGATCACAATAGCGTAATCAGATGACGTTGCAAGAAGGGGAAGTATCGGAATAAGGAGGAACCGAAGTTCCTCCTGAGCGAGAGACTACCGGCGTATTTATTTACCAGTTTCTTTTGATTGCGTGGTTCCAGGTGCCTGGTCAGGACAACGACCATCTTTGCACATCGCTTTCTTATGCTGTTTGTCCTTGCTCATATGCTGCTTGGTGGTATCCGTTTTGGTATTCACTTCATCTGCTGGCTTGTTCGTGTTGTTAATCTGGTCATTATCAACACTTTTAGGTGCCATATTCTGAATTGAGCCAGGTGAACCGGACTGATTGGCCTGACCGTTGTTATCACCAGCCGAGGTTTCACCGGCAGCAAAGGCCGCGCCCGTTGTCAGAGCCATAGTGGCAGTCAGTAACATGATTGCGAGCTTTTTCATAATGTCATCTCCATTGTTTCAGAAAGGTCCGTGGTCGTGTTTCATGTGTCTGCTTAAAGCCTAGCTAAATAAATTATGTCCTAAATCAAAATGAGACTATTCGTAAGTGTAAAAGCAGGTTTACACTGCTCCCCATTACGGCTAGATTGAACGCGGTCAGCGTTTCGCTTTGTCTCTTATGAACACCCGAATGGAACTGTTATGAATTATCAAAACGACGATTTACGCATCAAAGAAATCAAAGAACTTTTACCTCCGGTTGCCCTGCTCGAAAAATTTCCCGCCACTGACAAAGCGGCAAAAACAGTTTCTCAGGCTCGTAATGCTATTCATAAGATCCTGAAAGGAAACGATGATCGTCTGCTGGTTGTTATCGGGCCTTGCTCAATCAATGATCCTAAAGCTGCCAAAGAATATGCGGCACGCCTGCTGAAAATGCGTGAAGAATTGCAGGGTGAGCTGGAAGTGGTAATGCGCGTTTATTTCGAAAAACCGCGTACTACGGTGGGCTGGAAAGGGCTGATCAATGATCCGCACATGAACAACAGCTACCAGATTAACGATGGTTTGCGCATTGCCCGCAAATTGTTACTTGATATTAATGACACCGGTTTGCCTGCCGCTGGCGAGTTCCTTGACATGATCACGCCACAATATCTGGCGGATTTAATGAGCTGGGGCGCAATCGGTGCGCGTACCACAGAATCTCAGGTTCACCGTGAGCTTTCCTCCGGTTTATCCTGCCCGGTCGGTTTCAAAAATGGTACCGACGGTACCATCAAAGTGGCTATCGACGCCATTAACGCCGCAGGCGCGCCACATTGCTTCCTGTCTGTCACCAAATGGGGTCACTCCGCCATCGTGAATACCAGCGGTAACAACGACTGCCATATCATTCTGCGCGGCGGCAAAAAGCCAAACTACAGCGCTCAGGACGTGCTCGAAGTGAAAGACGGCCTGAAAAAAGGCGGTCTGCCAGCACGTATCATGATCGACTTCAGCCATGCGAACAGCAGTAAGCAATTCAAAAAGCAGATGGAAGTTTGCGAAGACGTCTGCGGGCAGATTGCTGGCGGTGAACAGGCAGTTATGGGCGTAATGGTTGAGAGCCATCTGGTGGAAGGGAACCAGAGCCTCGACAGCGGCGAGCCGCTGGTTTACGGTCAGAGCGTGACCGATGCCTGCATCGGCTGGGAAGACACAGAAGTGCTGCTGCGTAATCTCGCGAACGCCGTTAAAGCGCGTCGCGGATAATTCTTTAACGCCAGCACATCTTTCTGAGCCCCGCTTTTGCGGGGCTTTTTATTAGCTGAATACGTCAAAGTGCGCAGCGCATCTCCATGCAACGCAAATCGGCATTCGCCATTTCTGACCGGTACAGACCCTCTTTTACCAAGCTGAATCCGTTCCTCTTATAAAACTCAAAAGCATTGGGCGTGGATGACAGGATGATCTCTTTAAACCCCCGAGATTTTGCTTCAGCTTTTAGTGTATTGAGAATTTGCGTAGCGAGTCCTTTTCCTTCGAATTCCGGCAAGGTGAATATCGCCTCAACGCTGCCATTTTTCAGGTCGAGATAACCCGTTGCCGCAGGTGTACCCAGACCGTGCGCTTCAGCCACATAAAAAGGATTCTCAGCAATGGCTTTACGGTAACCGGGCGGCATCTGATCCGGCGTCCAGGCCATCACAATGTCGGTGCCATAGGTATTTTTACATCCGTGGCGGATAGCCTGATTTCTGATTTCCCAGAGTATTTCTGCGTCATCGGGGCAGGCGAGTCTGACGGGCATCGGTTTCTCCTTGCGGCTGTTCGTTTTAATTAAACGTATTACCACAAAATAGCGCGAACAGTTACTTCTTCATCCCGACACCCAGCCGTCCGTTAGCGTTGAGATCACGTTCAAGGAATCGTCCTGTCCAGTTCGCTTCATAGTTTTCGCGGGGAAAATCCTCTGGTGAAGCGCCTGTCTTCAGCGCTTCGTGTACCTTACGGGCATAAGCGACATTCTTTTCGCACAGTGGTGCGGCCGGAATGTACATCACATTTCCCCATCCTTGCTGATCTTCAACCGGCGCGACGGAATGAATGACGTCACAATGCCACCATACCGAGTCGCCCGCCTGAAGTTCCGGAATACTGCACAGGCCTTTAATCAGATGCGGATGCCATTTTTCGGAAACAGGTAAAACACGGCCAGGCGCAACGCCACAGAGTTCATCTTCCGGCACATCATCAAGCAGCGGACGCAGCAGCACATACGCCATCGCCTCAGGCACTGGAACGGCGTGCAGCAAGCCCTGTCCGGTTTGCATATCAGACAGCGCAGTCCAGCCCTGGAATGTCCGGAAAGCTGAGCATTTAGTCGTGTTATCAACATCGTATTCATTGATGTCGGGTCTGAAAGCCGCATCCCATGGATCGTATTCTTCAAAACGGTTGGTGAAAATCTTGCGGAAGACTTTCTGATACGCCGGTAACAGCCAGCGTTCTAACGCGCCGGAATCGGTATGTGCGCCCAGCCCCTTAGAAGTGGTGCCCGGAAGACGCCTGCGGATCCTGTCCGGATAGATAATATTTACGTCGGGATTAAACCATGCGCCCTGATGGTCGCCGAACTTCCAGAGACGGTTTAAAAATGACTGAACCGTGCCGATTTCCTCACTCTGTCTGGCTTCCATCTGTGCGGCAGACCAGTAGATGGGATAAATCTCAGGGCGGGAAGCGTCCAGTGAACCAAAGAAATTATCACCCGGTCCGCGATAAACCTCATCGAAATTGTTTTCGTCAAGGTAATGCAGCATGGATTTATCCATTGCAAGCGCGTCATCACGTTCAAATGTCTGACGTACCACCAGACATCCACGACGTTTCACCTGCGCAATCTGCGCATCGGATACCCGGCCTTCTGCCAGTTCTGACCAGCTTATTTGCGGCCATGCAGTGCCGTTAGCCGCTTCCTCCGCCCTTGCTGCGGCTATCTCCGTTTCAATTTTTTCGCAGACCTGCCGGAAGAGTCCTTCAACATCGCCAATCTGTGCGCGTAGTTGTTTTTTCATCTCAATAATATTCTTTTTATAATCAACAGGTAATGTCGTTGACGTAAATCTGTTATCCATAAAACCTCCTGCAGACTGGTGAAATAATTATTTCGTACGAATGTTGCTTTGCTTTCATTCGAAAGATAAAAATGTAGCAAAACTGTTATTTAAAAATCCAGCGCTGGATCACGAATTTCAAAAAGGGAGGATTTTCCGGAAAGTCTGGAGAAGGGCAGGGGAGTGTCAGATTTAGAAAACAAAAAAGGCACGCTTGCGCGTGCCTGTTCCAATCGCTCTGTTTAACACAGAAAACGCGAAATTACTTCGCTTTACCCTGGTTTGCCACGGCCGCTGCTTTCGCTGCGATTTCGTCGGCATTACCCAGATAGTAACGTTTGATTGGTTTGTAGTTTTCGTCGAATTCGTAAACTAATGGAACACCGGTAGGGATGTTCAGTTCCAGAATTTCGTCTTCGCTCAGGTCATCGAGATATTTGACCAGTGCACGCAGGGAGTTACCGTGCGCAGCGATGATCACGCGCTCGCCGCTGGCGATACGTGGTTTGATCACGTCAGTCCAGTAAGGGATAACACGTTCGATGGTCAGTGCCAGGCTTTCAGTCGTTGGCAGTTCAGCCGCAGTCAGTTTTGCATAGCGCGGGTCATGGCCAGGGAAACGCTCATCAGCGCGATCCAGTTCTGGCGGAGTTACCGCGAAGCCACGACGCCATTGTTTAACTTGCTCGTCACCGTATTTCTGAGCGGTTTCTGCTTTATCCAGACCCTGCAACGCGCCGTAATGACGTTCGTTCAGTTTCCAGGATTTCTCAACCGGCAGCCATGGCTGGTTCAGTTCGTCCAAAACGCTCCACAGAGTATGGATGGCACGTTTCAGCACAGAGGTATAAGCGAAGTCGAATTGGAAGCCTTCGTCTTTGAGCAACTGACCAGCAGCTTTTGCTTCAGTGCGACCCTTATCGGACAGTTCAACATCATGCCAACCGGTAAAACGGTTTTCTTTGTTCCACTCACTTTCACCGTGTCTTACCAGCACCAGCTTGGTTACAGCCATAGCTAAACTCCTCAGTTAACTGAATTTTCAATGATAACGGTTATCATTATAGGGGCTTGGCCTCCCGGACAGCAATCTGAAACTTCCTCAGGAAGCCTTTGCGGGACACCGTTTGTATTAAACATAACGAATTTGCTGCGGCGATGTAAAACAAAACGCGCGAACGGTTTCCCGGACAGCGCGTTTTTTGCAAAAGGACAGCAGTTAGCTGGCTTTTTTCAGGCAGGTACTCATGAAGGTTTTACGTGCATCGCCTTTAAGCTCTTTTTTCGCTGCGTCAGCGTTACAGGTTTTCATTTTTTCCTGCTGAGGCGTCATGCCTGCCGTCGCCGGTTTGGTTTCCGCCTTGAGGCACTGACTCATGAATTTTTTACGGTCATCACCTTTCAGGGACTGGGTAGTGGCCTGCTGATTACAGTCGGTCATCTTTTGGCGTTGCTCAGTCTGAGCAGGAGAAGGCACTTTCACAGGGTCAGCCGCCAGAGCGGAGCCAGCCGCGCAAAGCGTTGCCAGCAGGGATAACACAACGGGTAAACGCATATCGAACTCCTTATTAAACGTCCTTTTATGCAGGACACTCTCTAAGAGTAGATGCGGGAAATGCCTTTAGCTGAAAAAGTGCTGATACAGATGCGCCGTGAGTCACAAATTTGCAGAAGTCGGAATAAATGAAGACAGGGCCGGGCGACCCTGTCTGATAAACGTTAAAGATGATGGACGTTATAGCGCGAAGAACTGATACGTGGTGGCAGATTTATATGCCTGCCCCGGTTTGATCCAGCAGCTTGGCTGTGGCCAGGTTGCGTGGTTCGGGCTGTCTGGCAGGAATTCACTTTCCAGCGCCACACCGTTATAGCTGGCATATTCGCCGCCGCTGCGGTTCGGTGTTCCGCCGAGGAAATTGCCGCTATAAAGCTGAACCGCTGGCGCCGAGGTAAACATGGTCATTTTCACTTTGCCATCCGCAGACCACAAATGTGCTGCCGGATTTGTAGCAGCATTGCATGAGCGGTTGAGCAGATACGCGTGGTCATAACCTTTCACCCGTTGCTGATCGCGATCCTTGAGGAAATCTTTCGCCAGCGTTTTTGCGGCGTTGAAATCCATGCCGGTATGTTCAACTGGCGTCGGATCGGCGCAAGGAATGCCGTCACTGTCGACCGGCAGGAAGCGGTCAGCAAACAGTTGCAGCTTATGCTGGCGCGCGTCAGTGCCTTCGCCGTCGAGATTGAAATAGGCGTGATTGGTCAGATTGACCGGGCACAGCTTATCGACAGTCGCTTCATAACGAATTTCCAGACGGTTATCGTCAGTCAGCTGATAATGCACTTTGGCGGTCATATTGCCCGGGTAACCCTGATCGCCATCGGCTGAGAACAATTCGAACGTCAGTTTTTGCGCGGTTTTCCCGAGGATCTTCCAGCGACGCGCATGGAAGCCTTCCGGCCCGCCGTGCAACTGATGAACGCCCTGATTGGCGACTACCAGATGCGGTTTGCCGTCAACTTCAAACTGCGAACGTGCGATACGGTTGGCGTAACGCCCCACGGTGGCACCCAGATACGCGCTCTGATTCATGTACTCCGGCGGCGACTCGCAGCCGAGCAACAGCTCACGAGAGGTGCCGTCGGCCAGCGGCAGCGTGAAAGATAACCAGGTCGCGCCCCAGTCCATAAACGTGGCGGTGGCACCCGCCGCATTCTGTAGCGTCACCTGTTCAAACGGCTGGCCGTCGGGCGCCAGCTGTGTGTTTTCAGGTTTTAACATATGCCTGCTCCCTGTGATGCGGTGCAAACGTAGAAGGTTTCTTTCAGGCCGCTGTGGGCGTGATATTGCTGTTCTACGGCATGACGGACTTTTTCCACCATGTCTTCCGGAACCAGCGCTACGATACAGCCGCCGAAACCGCCACCGGTCATACGCACGCCGCCTTTATCGCCAATCACTTCTTTGACGATTTCTACCAGCTTGTCGATCTGCGGAACGGTGATTTCAAAATCATCGCGCATGGAAGCGTGAGATTCCGCCATCAGCTCGCCCATACGTTTCAGGTCGCCGCTGGCCAGTGCATCCGCTGCCGCCAGTGTGCGGTCGTTCTCAGTGATCACGTGACGCGCACGGCGGGCAACCACCGGATCCAGTTCATCCTGAATGGAGAAGAACAGGGCAGGATCCACGTCACGCAGCGCTTTTACACCGAAGAACCGGGCGGCGACTTCGCATTGTTCGCGACGGGCATTATATTCGCTGTCGACCAGACCGCGTTTCACGTTGGAGTTGATGATCACCACCGCCGCGTTTGTCGGCATAGACACCGCACGGGTTTCCAGTGAACGGCAGTCGATCAGCAGGGAATGATTTTCCTTGCCGAGTGCGGAAATCAGCTGATCCATAATGCCGCAGTTACAGCCGACAAACTGGTTCTCCGCTTCCTGACCGTTCAGTGCCAGCGCCACGCCATCCAGCGGCAAATCGTACAATGATTTCAGCGCCTGACCGACGGCCACTTCCAGAGATGCCGATGAACTCAGGCCCGCGCCCTGCGGCACATTGCCGCTGATCACCATGTCAGCGCCGGAGAAATCTTTGTTACGCAGCATCAGATGTTTGACCACGCCACGCACATAGTTGGCCCACGGGTGCGCGTCGGTGTGCAGAATCGGTTCGTCGAGAGAAAAGCTGTCTTCGTCATTGTCGTAATCGGCGGCGATCACACGGATGGTGCGGTCGTTGCGCTGCGCGCAGGCGATCACCGTTTCGTAGTCGATCGCGCACGGCAATACGAAGCCGTCGTTATAGTCGGTATGTTCGCCAATCAGATTTACGCGGCCCGGTGCCTTGATAGTGATGGTCGCAGGGTAGCCAAATTTATCGGCAAAGATTTCCAGGGTCTTGGTTTTCAGTTTCATTGTTTTTCTCCGGCCTCACGATAATGAACATCACTCACCGCCCGCAGACGTTCTGCGGCTTGTTCCGCTGTCAGGTCGCGTTGGGTTTCAGCCAGCATTTCATAGCCGACCATGAATTTGCGCACTGTCGCTGAACGCAGCAACGGTGGATAGAAATGCGCATGCAACTGCCAGTGTTCGTTGTCGCCATCGGTAAACGGCGCGCCGTGCCAGCCCATTGAATACGGGAAAGAGCACTGGAACAGATTGTCGTAGCGGCTGGTCAGCTTTTTCAGCGCCAGCGCCAGATCACTGCGCTGTTCATCAGAAAGCTCGGTGATGCGCTTCACATGCACTTTCGGCAGTAATATCGTTTCGAACGGCCACGCCGCCCAGTAAGGCACTACCGCCAGCCAGTGTTCGGTTTCGACCACCGTACGGCTGCCGTCTGCCAGCTCGCGCTGCACGTAATCCACCAGCATCGGCGAGCCCTGTTTTTCCAGATAGGCACGTTGCAGGCGGTCTTCACGCTCGGCTTCGTTAGGCAGGAAGCTGTTGGCCCAAATCTGGCCGTGCGGATGCGGATTCGAACAGCCCATTGCGGCGCCTTTATTCTCAAAAACCTGCACCCACGGATAAGTTTTTGCCAAATCTGCGCTCTGTTCCTGCCAGGTTCTGACGATTTCCGTCAGTGCTTCAACTGACAACTGGGGCAAAGTTTTGCTGTGATCCGGCGAGAAGCAAATCACACGGCTGGTGCCGCGTGCGCTCTGAACGCGCATCAGCGGATCGTCACTTTCCGGCGCAAACGGCGTGTCCGGCATCAGCGCGGCATAATCGTTGGTGAACACATAAGTGCCGGTGTATTTCGGATTCACATCACCGGTCACACGGGTATTTCCCGGACACAGGAAACAGTCTGGATCGTGTGCTGGCAGCACTTCCTGCGAAACTGCTTCCTGCTGGCCCTGCCACGGGCGCTTGGCGCGGTGCGGGCTGACTAAAACCCACTGATCGGTCAGCGGATTGTAGCGGCGATGCGGATGGTCAATCGGGTTAAACGTTGTCATAACTTTCCTTAGTGCTCCTTAATCCGGGTAGCCCTGCGGGTTTTTCGACTGCCACAGCCAGGTGTCGTTGGCCATGTCTTCCAGCGTGCGGGTGACTTTCCAGTGCAGCTCTTTCTCGGCTTTCGTCGGATCCGCCCAGTACGCCGGTAAGTCGCCATCGCGACGTGGTGCAAATTTGTAATTCACCGGCTTGCCGCAGGCTTTGCTAAAGGCATTAACCACGTCCAGCACGCTGTGACCAAAGCCCGCGCCCAGGTTGTAAATATGTACGCCCGCTTTGTTGTGCAGGGTTTTCATCGCCGCGATATGGCCGTCAGCCAGATCCACCACGTGAATATAGTCACGCACGCCGGTACCGTCCGGGGTCGGATAGTCGTTGCCGAAAATGGCCACCGATTCGCGACGACCTACCGCGACCTGCGCGATAAATGGCATCAGGTTATTCGGTACGCCTTGCGGATCTTCACCCATCAGGCCAGACGGATGCGCGCCGACGGGATTGAAATAACGCAGCAGCGTCATGCTCCATTCAGGTTCCGCACGTTGCACATCTTCCAGAATTTGCTCGACCATCAGTTTGCTGCGGCCATACGGGCTGGAGGGATTGCCGGTCGGGAAGTCTTCGACATAAGGCGTTTTTGGCTGGTCGCCGTACACGGTTGCCGAAGAGCTGAAAATCATGTTTTTGACGCCCGCAGCGCGCATCGCTTCAAGCAACACCAGCGTTCCGGTGACGTTGTTGTCGTAATACGCCAGCGGTTTTGCCACGGATTCACCCACGGCTTTCCAGCCCGCGAAATGAATGACGGAATGAATATGATGTTCACTGAAAATTTTATCGAGGAGTGCACGGTCGCGGATGTCTCCTTCATAGAACAGCGGCGTTTTGCCGGTCAGCGTATGAATGCGTTCAAGCACGCTGACTTTACTGTTGTGAAGGTTATCCAGAATGATTGGCGTATAACCTGCGTCAATCAGTTGCACGCAAGTATGACTGCCAATGTAACCGCTACCACCTGTGACTAAGACGTACATAAGAGCTCCCCGATGATTATCTTGCTGCAACGATATCACGCTGCAAGGCTGAAAAAGGTGATCCATCCCCAATAAAATGGAATCGCTTACACAAACAGTTTAGCACCTTTCAGGATGAGCAAACAGGTACAGTGCGCCGTACAGAAAGCCCGCGACATCCGGCATTAAGTCAGAATTGATGGTAAGTGTAATCGCTTACACTGATTTGTTTGCGTTATATGAATCAGCTTTTATTGTGATTTTTCGGACAACATCCGGGGAATGGTGCTCATTTTATCCAGCAGCCAGTGGGGCACTGGCGCTGGCGGGCATTGTGACGGCGCTGATGGCCTCCGGAAAAGGGAAGAAAGTTACAATGCGTCAATCTGATAACGATAAATATCGCCGTCAGGGATAAAACTCAGGCGATGCGTAATGCATTGCGGGGCGTCTTCGGCGTGATGCGAAACAAACAGCAGCTGTGTTTCCCCTTCGCCAATCAAAATATCGACAAACCGGCGCACCAGCTGACGGTTGATCGGATCCAGACCCTGCAACGGTTCATCAAGAATTAACAGGGCAGGATGTTTAACCAGTGCGCGGGCGATCAGCGCCAGCCGCTGTTGTCCCCAGGATAAACTGTGGAATGGCGTCTCACCGGCATTGCCCCCCAGACCGAGCAGTTCCAGCCATTGCGACGTCAGGAGCGCTGGCGGTCAGAGACTGCCTGATAAATACCGATAGAGTCGAAGAAGCCGGAAGTAATCACATTGCGCACGCTGGTGCTGACGCGGTAATCCAGATGCAGGCTGCTGCTGACGTAACCGATATGGCGCTTGATGTCCCAGATGGTTTCACCGCTGCCACGCCGACGGCCAAACAGCGTCAGATCGTTACTGTAGCCTTGCGCGTGGTCGCCGGTAATCAGACTCAGCAGCGTGGATTTTCCGGCGCCGTTCTGGCCGGTGATCTGCCAGTGCTGACCGTGATCGACCTGCCAGCTGAGGTTATGCAAAATCGGTTTGTCGTTGTACTGCACCACGCCGTCACGCAGCACGATCAGCGGACTGTCAGCAGGCGGGCTGATGCGGGCGGTTGGATCTTCAGCTTCCGGCACGGCCATGCCATTCAGGCTTTCGCTGTGGGCCAGCTGTGCGACCAGCGCGTCGGCCATCACCTGTTCACGCGGGCCCACCGACGCCAGCGTACAGTCAGCCAGCACGCCGACATTTTTCACAAACGCAGGAATATCGTCAAAGCGGTTAAGCACCAGCACCATTGTCTGGCCTTCGGCGGAAAGTTTCTCAAGCAGTTCTGCCAGCTGGGCGCGGGCATTAACGTCAAGGCCATCAAAGGGCTCATCCAGCACCAGCAAATCGGGTTGTTGCATCAGCACCTGACACAGCAACGTTTTGCGGGTTTCACCGGTCGATAAATATTTAAAGCGGCGGTCGAGCAATTTCTCAATACCAAACTGCGCGGCAAGTGCGGCGCAACGGGCCGGATCGCGCACGTCATCCTGAATGATTTCAGCGGTTGTGCGACCGGTATCGTCTTCACCTTCACTGAGTAAATCGGTGTTGTTACGCTGCCACTCATCCGCGACCAGTTTCTGTAACTGTTCAAAAGAGAGGCGGACGATGTGTGCAAAACTGTTTTCGCGGGTGCCTTTCAGCAGGGTTAAATCGCCCGCCAGCGCACGGGCGAGAGCGGATTTACCGCTGCCGTTCGAGCCGACAAATGCCCAGCTGTCGGCCTGGCGGAGAGTCAGATCGGAAAGTGTGAGGGTTCGGGTGTCACTGAGGCGGAAAACGCCTTGCGAAATATGCAACGACGACATTTTTTATCTCTCATTTTGAAATGATTATAAAATAAGGGATAAGCGCTGCATCTTCGCAAGTCAATTGACAATTCTGCAAAATGAAAACGCTGATTTTGCAAGATACTGATTAAATACCCGTTTTTAGCAAAGGGTGGCGATGATGACTTTGTCATCGTCAAACTGAGCAAATACCGTCTGACCGGTTTTCAGCGCCAGTTTATCCATCTCAGTATTTGGCACCGTGGCGCACAATGTCTCGCTGCTGGGTAATTTCACCAGCACTTCGCTGTTTTTCTCGCCGCGCTGAATACTGATAACTTCGCCCCGCAGCGCGTTGTGGCTGTTTTCAGCGTTAAATCCGAGGGTTATCCACGGGGCTTTAATCAGCACCAGCACTTCTTTACCCGGTGTCAGCGCCAGACGGTCGGCACTTTGCTCGGTAATGGCGGCGCGAATTTGCGTTTTTCCGTCCGCCACCAGGATATCAATATGCTGCTGGACGGTCTGATGGGTGCGCTCCACGACGGTGCCGAAGAACTGATTACGTGCGCTGGTTTGCAGTGAAAAACGGGAAATTGCGGCCAGCAGGCTGTCCAGCGGCAGGGAATCTTCTTTAAGCACGTCAAAGGCTTTTTGCTGGATTTGCGCCAGCAGCTCATAAAGTTGGATCAGGCGCTCGCCGTAAGGCGTCAGCACGGCGCCACCACCGCCTTTGCCGCCGGTACTGCGGTCAACCAGCGACTCATCCGCAAGCTGATTCATCTCGTTGATGGCATCCCAGGCGCTTTTATAACTGATCCCCGCGAGCTTCGCGCCCTGGCTGATTGAACCGGTGTGACGCACCTGTCGCAGTAATTCGATACGACGTGGATCGGCGAACAAGCGTTGCTGGAGCTTGAGAGTTAAGAGAATTTCGGCTTGCATTGCAGCTTCCTTAAATGAATCATGCTTTATTGTCGCCGCTAAACCCGCAGGCAGGCAAGTTGGCTAAATGCTAAAGTATTTACAGTCCCGTGCTGTTATTATCTGCCACAGTTTGATTTACGTTTTTGACTTCATGCAAGAAGTCCTACACCGTCTGCGGGCGGTTCAGCCAGCTAAGTGAGGCTATCATGTTAGAACTATTAGAAAGTTTGATTTTCGCTGCCATCATGGTGCCAGTCTTCATCGCTGTGATCCTGGGCCTGATCTGGGGACTGGGCGAAGTATTCAACCTCATCTCCCACGTGGGTCACTCTAAAGAGTCCCGCGAGAATCCTCATTACTGAAACATGAGTGTTTTCTGAGAACGCATTTTCCAGAAGCCCGGCCATTGTGCCGGGCTTTCTATTTTTGGGAACAGACTCATTTTGGAAACAGACTCGATTTTCCGTCTGAGATCAAAAAACTTCCGCTTCTTCAGCAGAGTGCGGAAAAACCGGATGACATCGTGTTTTTTCTCGTTATATTCATCTCTACATAACGTATCCATATCTATAACAGCAGAGGAAATCCGATGAAACACACCTGGGGCAAATTACTGACCGCGACCGTGCTGGTGGCAGGCGTCAGCCTGCACGCGCAGGCCGCCGAAAAAATCACTGTTTTCGCCGCGGCGTCCCTGACCAATGCATTACAAGATATCGCCACCCAATATCAGAAAGAAAAAGGTGTGCAGGTGGTCTCTTCTTTCGCGTCGTCTTCTACGCTGGCTCGCCAGATTGAGCAGGGCGCGCCTGCGGATATGTTCATTTCTGCCGATCAGCAGTGGATGGACTACGCGATCAGCAAACAACAAATGGTCGATAACACCCGTTACACCTTGCTGGGCAATGAACTGGTGCTGATTTCTGCGGCCAACAGCAAAATTGATAAAGTCGATATCTCTGATAAAACCGAGTGGACCAAACTGATTGGCGACTGCCGTCTGGCAGTCGGGGATCCGGACCACGTTCCGGCCGGTATCTATGCCAAAGAAGCGCTGCAAAAACTGGGTGCCTGGACCACGCTGGAGCCTAAACTGGCGCGTGCCAGCGACGTTCGTGCCGCAATGGCGCTGGTTGAGCGTGAAGAAGCGCCGGTCGGGATTGTTTACGGTTCTGACGCCGTCGCCAGCAAAAAAGTGAAAGTCGTGGGCATCTTCCCGGCATCCAGCCATAAACCGGTTGAATACCCGATGGCGATTGTAAAAGACCATGACAACGCCACCGTGAAAGGTTTCTATGATTATCTGAAAACGCCTGCTGCGGCTGAAATCTTCAAAAAATACGGTTTCACCCCGCGCGGTTAACGTCATCTGTTCGTCAGATGAAACACTTAAGCCATCGCCTCTGGGGATGGCTTTTTTGTCTCAACGGCACTGCGTCCCGGTTTATACTTTGCGGACGCAGGATCCCGCGATTAAAGGCTTTTAAATTTTTGCCGATATTTTATCTTTAGCCGCACATTTACTTCAGGATTAACAAACCGACATGATGTTGAGTGAATATGAGTGGCAGGCGGTACTTCTCAGTCTGAAAGTATCGAGTCTGGCCGTAGTTTGCAGTCTGCCGCTTGGAATTCTGATGGCGTGGATTCTGGTCCGCTGCCGCTTTCCCGGCAAATCCCTGCTCGACAGCATTATTCATCTGCCGCTGGTATTACCGCCGGTGGTCATCGGCTATTTATTGCTGGTGGTAATGGGGCGGCGCGGTTTTATCGGTGAGCGTTTATATGAATGGTTTGGTTTCAGCTTCAGCTTCAGCTGGCACGGCGCTGTGCTGGCATCTGCCGTGGTGGCATTCCCGCTGATGGTTCGTGCGATACGTCAGTCACTCGAAGCCGTTGACCCTAAACTGGAACTCGCCGCCCGCACGCTCGGGGCTTCACCGTGGCGGGTCTTTTTCACGATTACATTGCCGCTTTCTGTGCCCGGCGTCATCGTCGGCGTGGTGCTGGCCTTCGCCCGTTCATTGGGTGAATTTGGCGCAACCATTACCTTCGTGTCGAACATTCCCGGCGAGACCCGCACAATTCCGCTGGCGATGTATACCCTCATTGAAACACCGGGCGCAGAAAGTGCCGCCGCGCGCCTTTGCGTGCTGGCCATTCTGTTGTCTCTGGCAGCGTTACTGATTTCTGACTGGCTGGCAAAACGCAGCCGTATCCGGCTGGGAGGCTGAAATGCTCGAACTCGATTTCAGTCAAAAGCTGGGCGATTTAGATTTACAGGTTACGCAAACTTTACCCGCGCAAGGCATCACGGCCATTTTTGGCCTGTCGGGCGCAGGAAAAACGTCGCTGATCAACGCCATCGGCGGACTGACCAAACCTGATGAAGGCCGCATCACCTTAAACGGCCGTATCTTGTCAGATGCGCAAAACAACATTTTCCTGCCGCCTGAAAAACGCCGCGTGGGCTATGTTTTCCAGGATGCGCGGCTGTTCCCGCATTATCGCGTAAAAGGAAATCTGCAATACGGCATGGCTGCGTCGATGCGCGGTCAGTTCGACAGCATCGTCCATTTGCTGGGTATTGAATCCTTACTGGATCGTTTTCCTCTCACCTTATCCGGAGGCGAAAAGCAGCGTGTGGCGATTGGCCGTGCCTTACTGACTGCGCCGGAAATTCTGCTGATGGACGAACCGCTGGCGGCACTGGATATCCCGCGTAAACGGGAACTGATGCCATATCTGGAGCGTCTGGCGCAAGAAGTCAGCATCCCGATTTTATACGTAACGCACAGCCTGGATGAGATTTTGCGTCTGGCGGAAAAAGTGCTGGTTCTGGATGCTGGCAACGTGCTGGCGATGGGCGCGCTGGAAGATGTCTGGGCGAGCAATGTCATGCGTCCCTGGCTGCCAAAAGCAGAACAGAGTAGCGTGCTGAATGTCAGTGTGCTGGAACATCATCCGCGTTATGAGATGACGGCGCTGGCGGTGGGGGATCAGCGGTTGTGGATAAGCAAAGTAGAGGAAGAACCCGGCACACCGCTGCGTATTCGTGTGAACTCCACGGACGTTTCACTGGTGTTGCAACCGACGGCCAACAACAGCAGTATCCGTAATATTCTGCCCGCCAAGGTGCTGGAATGTCTGGATATCGGCAATCAGGTGGAAGTGAAACTGGCGATGGCCGACCATATTATCTGGGCCCGCATTACGCCATGGGCGCGAGACGAACTGATGATCCGCGCCGGACAGTGGCTGTATGCGCAGATCAAAAGCGTGTCGGTGAACCGTTAACGTTGGCGTGCGTTATTTGACCGGAGCGCGGAAAACTTCGTAAAGCGCCAGAACCTGTTCGGCAAACGCATCGTCAATGATATAGAAATAACATTCCGGCACGTTCAGTACGCGGGCGAAATGACACATGGTGTCGAAGTTCGGGCTGTACGTGCCGCTTTCATATTGAGAAACCCGCGAGCGTGCGGTGCTTTCATCAATACCTGCTAAAACACCTAATTTTTCCTGCGTAAGTTTTGCTTTTGCTCGTGCTGACTTCAGTCGGTGAGGGATCATAGCCAATAACCATAAAAACTGTATTGACGTTATGTTAAGCATCCCTTAACATCATTGTTGTTTAGAGTTACTGAACGTTGTAACCGAAAAGTGTAGTGCAGATTTCTGAAGGCTGTATCAATCACGAAAGGAAGAACGATGAAAATGGAAAATGACTGGCATCCCGCAGATATTATTGCCGGATTACGCAAGAAAAGAACCACACTGGCCGCCGTATCACGCAAGGCAGGACTGGGGTCTTCAACGCTGGCAAACGCGCTGGCACGTCCCTGGGCAAAAGGTGAAATGCTGATTGCGCAGGCGCTCGGTGTTCCGCCGTCAAGCATCTGGCCAAGCCGTTACTTCGACGAGAACAACTGTCGGATCCTCCGTTCTGTCAGGCCGGCGAGGGTGAAAGCGGTGAACGCGGTGAAAGTACAGAAAGAAGAGCAAGAAGAATAACCCATGTCCGGGTCAGAAGAATAACGCCTTCCCTGTAAGATATGGGAAGGCGTACAACACTTATCAGTTCAGCACTTTACTGCGGATAACGTCTGCAATTCCTGGCGTTTCGTGGTCACCGATGACCAGCGCAGCGCGCTCTTTGATAGCATCCGCCGCATTGCCCATCGCCACACCCAGACCGACGTTTTCCAGCATGCTCAGGTCATTGTAGTTATCACCAAACGCGACCACATCCTGCATGCTCATGCCCTGAGATTCGACCCATTCCTGCAAACGACGGCCTTTGCTGTTGCCGCCTTTGGCGACGTCCACCTGATCGTGCCACGACCATTCGCACGCCAGACCTAGCTCGTTTTCTACCTGCGCTGCAAAAGTATGCAATGCATCGAGATCCTGATGGGAAGTTGCGAATTTCCAGATGGACTGCGCTTCATCAGCCGCCTCGCGTAAGCTGTTAACCTGAATGATGTTCGGGCGCTGATTTTCCGGCAGAGTTTGTCCCCAGGCGATAGAACGGCTCACATGACCGCTGGGTTGCTGATACAGCATGGCGTCATCGACATACAACAAACCGTGAATACCGTGATACTCCAGCAGGTCGATCACTTTTTTGGCTTTCATACTGTCGAGTGGATCAGACGTTAAGACCTTACGTGCCTGATAATCGTACAAATACGTACCGTTACAGCAGATAGCAGGTGTATCGAGCTGCAATGCCTGATAAAACGGATGTATCGCCACATGATGACGTCCGGTGACCACGACCACTTTGACACCCTGTGCGCGGGCATCCGCCAGAGCGGCAAGGGATTCAGGAAGGATACGTTTTTGGCGGTCCAGCAGTGTACCGTCGAGATCGAGCGCGATAATGCGATAAGTCATGAGCAGTCCGTCGTAAGTGAGGGAGGATCGGGGAAATTATCGCCATATTACCTTTTTTAGCCTGCTAATTAAACCGCGCTTCCGGCACTAAAGGTGCCGCCAGAGCGTTGGGGAATCGTGTTAACCTGAGCTACGCTTAATACTCGGCATATTTCAAGTTGCAGATGCGTTG
>NZ_JYDG01000133.1:0-21591 GCF_003263545.1 Rahnella sp. AN3-3W3 | reverse complement strand
CCCCACCCCAACCCTCCCCTTCGCAGGGGAGGGAGCCGATCGAGATCTTTATTGCGTCGTCGCCGATGCCGACGGCACATCACCCGCTGCCGGAGCGCTCTCCACCGGTGCCATCACTTTGTCATACACCGCCCGCAGTTCAGCTGCATTCAGTTCAGACTCGCCTTTCGGTTGTGCAATCAGCATCGCGGGTTCGCGGGAAAGCTGCTGTTTCAGCTCCTGATTCAGCACCGGCAACGTCAGCGTGGTAAGGAACTGCTGACGCAATTGCTGGTACTGTTCCGGTGCGATATCCACGACGCCGTTCTGCTGCGAACGCAAACGCTGGCTCATCAGCACATCGGTGTCGGTACGGGCGTAGGTGGCGAAAAGCTTGCTCAGCTGATCGTTCTTTTGCGCAATCAGCGCATCAAATTCAGACTGCGAAATGCCTTTATCACGCACCACCAGCAACTCTTCGGACAAACGCTTAAACAGCTCGGTAAGCTTCGCCTGTGGGGCGTCGATACGGATAGCACACTGGGCGCGCTGATACTGCACATTGCAGTCAAAGCCCAGTGACGGGCCCGGTATAGTGGCATCTTTCTTATTTTCGAAAGCAGTTTTCAGGGCTTCCTGCAAATGCCAGAACAGCGCCTCACGGGCTAAATCACTGCGCCAGTACGCGGAAAGCGCCTGTGAATCCTGAATCGGCTGCCAGGCGTTGTCCCACATTAATGAGAGACGATCCTGAGTCAGATTTTCATCCATCACGCTCATGGATTTGGTCGTGACTTCAGAGAGCGTCGGCAAGGTTTGTGGGGTCTGACGGCTGCCTTTCAGAACAGAGAAAGTCCGGTTGATTTGTTCGCTAAGACCACGACTATCCACATTCCCAACCACAAACAGCGTCATCGCATCAGGGGTATACCACTGATGATAAAACTTGCTTAAGGCTTCGATATTGATAGGTTTTGTCGGCAACTGATCAGGACTGTGCCCGACCAGGGTCGAACCGGCCATACGCGCGCGCCACCAGGCGTCCTGTGTATTTTGCGGTAAAGAGCCCACCGGATCCTGAGATTCCTGACGCGCGGCACTCACCAGCTCAGGCGTCACGGAGATTTTACCGGCGGTATTCGCCAGCCAGTTCAGCGCATCCTTCATCAGATCAGGACGGTTATTTGGCAAGCTCAGGTTATACATGGTGAAGTCATAAGAACTGACAGCCGGCGGCAGCGGGCGCTGCGGATTAATGCCTTGCTGCCATAAAGATTGTAACTGAGACGTGCTGAATCCTTCGCTGTGCATCAGTGCCAGACGCGGAAGGAAATGGGCATAGCCCGATTGCTGGGCAGATTCTGCCAGCGAGCCGGTGCGAACCACCAGGCGTAACTCGATACGATCGCTCGGGCGTTGCGGCGTCGTCAGCAACTGCCAGGTAAATCCATTGTCCAGCTTCCCCTGCTGCCAGGCAGGATCAGGTTGTAATGCTTCAGCTTGCACATGACTTGCGGCTGCTGCCAGCAACAATCCACCAATGAGTAAACGGATTTTGGTGCCCTGCATGTGAACCCCTACGTAATGACAATCTAATTTTAAATTTGCTGTCCTGCCGGTGTCAGTTGACTCGCCCACAGGAACTGAATGCGTAAGTTTAAGGACGAAAAATACAATCCTTCGTTAGACCGCGCTTTTCCTGCAAAGTCGCGCAGCCGTCAAAAATATTCTGGGAATAATAGCCGGAGGTGGCGTTCTGGGGACATATTATGAAGATAATCCACCGGTTACATCAAGCAACCGGTGGATATTAGGGGATATGAGGCTAAATAAATGCGTTTTTAGAAACGTTTAACGCTATTTTCATCCATCATCAGGCCATTATTTAGAAACCTGAAGCGGACTTCTCGGCCTCTGTCAGACCTTTCTGGCCATTCAACGTCGCTTTCAACTGCCCTTCATCGAGCTGATCACACCATTTTGCCACCACGATAGTCGCCACGCCGTTACCCACCAGATTGGTAAGCGCACGCGCTTCAGACATAAAGCGGTCAATGCCCAGAATCAGCGCCAGCCCTGCCACCGGTAAGTGCCCTACTGCCGACAATGTTGCCGCCAGTACGATGAAGCCACTGCCGGTCACGCCCGCCGCGCCTTTAGAAGACAGCAGCAGTACCACAATCAGGGTGATCTGATGCCAGATATCCATATGGGTATTGGTGGCCTGAGCGATAAAGACAGCCGCCATGGTCAGATAAATCGAGGTGCCGTCCAGATTGAAGGAATAACCCGTCGGGATAACCAGGCCGACCACGGATTTTTTACAGCCCAGACGCTCCATTTTATCCAGCATACGCGGAAGTGCGGATTCAGAAGACGAGGTGCCGAGAACGATCAGTAATTCTTCTTTGATGTAATTCACAAACTTGAAGATGCTGAAACCGGTGAAGCGCGCGATAAGCCCGAGCACCACCACCACGAACAGAATACAGGTCAGGTAGAAGCACAGGATCAGCTGACCGAGCTGGACCAGAGAACCGACGCCGTATTTACCGATAGTGAACGCCATCGCCCCGAAAGCACCCAAAGGTGCCAGGCGCATGATCATGTTGATGATGCCGAAAATGACCCCTGAGAAGCTTTCAATCACATTGAAAATCAGCTGACCTTTGTGACCCATGCGATGCAGCGCAAATCCAAACAGCACCGCAAACAGCAGCACCTGCAGGATGTTACCGCTGGCGAACGCACCAATCACGCTTGATGGGATCACATCGAGCAGGAAAGGAATGATGCCCTGACTTTGTGCCTGCTCGGCGTAAACCGCGACGGCTTTGGCGTCCAGCGCTGCCGGATCGACGTTCATCCCGGCACCCGGTTGCACGATGTTGACGATCACCAGCCCGATAATCAGTGCCAGAGTACTCACGATTTCAAAATAGAGCAGCGCGATGGCGCCTGTGCGCCCCACCGCTTTCATGCTTTCCATGCCTGCGATGCCGGTGACGACGGTACAGAAGATAACAGGCGCGATGATCATCTTGATTAACTTAACAAAACCATCACCTAACGGTTTCATTTGCGCGCCGATATCCGGATAAAAATGCCCCAGCAGCACGCCCACAGTAATTGCTAAAAGAACCTGAAAATACAGACTCTTGAAGAGTGATTTTTTCATGAATACCCATCCTGAAGTGAGTGCATCGCCCTTGGTTTTTTAAGGTCAAAGATAATGAGGCGAGTGCATTGAAGTAACATCAACACAACATGATGGAAATATTTCGTTTCTCTGCGCAATGACGACTCATGAAAAACCAGAGCGGAAACCATTCAGCTCAGATTTAAGTAAGTAAAGAAATCAAAGAGAGTCAGAAAAAGTGCCGGCAGGAAGGGGTTTCCTGCCATTCAGAGCGTTCAGGCAGGCTGGCAGAATTTGCGCTCAAATTCTGTTTTGGAAAGCGGCGGGGAGAATAAATACCCCTGCCCGAGGTGAATGTTTTCGTTCAGCAGCCACAAACGCTGCTCCTCGGTTTCGACCCCTTCAGCGACCAGCTGGATATTCATTGCACGTGCAATGGACGCCACAATGTTCACCATCACTTCGTCCCCGGGCAACACGCTGACAAAGCTGCGGTCGATTTTGATGACATCAATCGGCAGCGAACGCAGGCGGTTGAGATATTCAAGACCTGAATAGCCCAGGCCAAAATCATCCAGTTCAATCGATACGCCTGCTGCGCGTAATTCACTCAGCAGCAACAGCGCGCGATCTAAATCTTCAATCCGCGCCGTTTCTGTAATTTCCAGAACCAGTTGTCCCGGATTGATTTTGTAACGGCTCAGCAGGCTGCGCAGTTCCGGCAGGAAATTACGCTGCTGCACCTGCACGCCAGAAAGGTTGACCGACAAGGGCAATGTAATGCCGCGCTGCTGCCAGTCCGCCAGGATCTGGCAACCGAGTTCGAGAATCTTGTAACCCAACAGGCTCATCACACCAATTTCTTCGGCCAGCACGATGAAATCACTTTCCAGCCCGTAACTGCCGTCGGGCATTTTACGCCGCAGCAAGGCTTCCGCGCCGACCACTGCGCCGGTTTTCATATTCATCTGCGGCTGGATAAACAGCGTGAAATCGCTTTGCTCCATGGCGTGCAGAATATCGTTTTCCTGCAATAAGCGTTTCTGAATCTTCTCGGTCAGCTCAGGCTCAAAGAACAGGATCTGATTCTTACCTTGCTGATAAGCGGACAGTCTGGCGGCACGCGCGTTAGACATCATCTGCTGCGCCGTCACCGGGAATTCGCCTGTGTGCTGGACGATACCGATACTGCCCGTCGGATGCTGCGACATATTGCCGGCATCACTTTCCTGTGGCGCATTGATGCGCTCCATGATTTGTCGTGCCAGACGCATCGCCATAAAGGGACGCGCAATGTCTCCCGCCATCAGGGCAAATTCGTTGTAACTCAGACGCGCCATCAGACAGTTTTCCGGCAGCACATCCATAATGGAAGATATCAGCGGGCAATCGACATGGCCGTCATCACGCAGGCTTTCGATGCCGATCAGCAGCAGGTGGAAACCTTTCTCAGGCTCCGCCGAACTGAGCCGCTGTTGCAGGCGTTGAATGAATTGTTCTTCATTATTAAGGCTGCTTCCGGAACACAGCGACACGTCATCACTCTTTTGCGGTAACTTTTCCCGTTGTTGCTGATTGCGGTTGTAGCTGCGCACCAGCATGCCGATTTCGTCGTCTTCATGACGCTGCGGCAGCGTCAGCTGGTGAGAAGGCACTTCGCTTTCCGGCAGGGATTCCAGCTCGCGGGCAATCTTACGCAGCGGTTTAACGATCAGGCGGTTGACAATCCAGCTCACGGAAATTGTCAGGATCAGTGCCAGCAGCAGATAAGTGGTCAGCATGGTCGACAGCGCACTGATAATGAACTGATACATACGGTAGGAATCAGCCTGAAGCACCAGAAATGCCAGCGGCTTAGGCGATTTTGGGCTGGCGGCAGCAGAATAGAGAGGAACTGAAATGGTCACCGGTAAATTAAAACCGCGGATAACCCATTGCGGCACCGGGCGGCCAGGCGGGAAATGCGTATGCAGCGCCGCAATTTGGTTGGGCATCACCACATCGGCACGGCTCAGAATACCCACCGGTTGCAGCGTGTTAAGGATGTCCTGCGTTTCTGACAGATCGACATCAAGTACGGCCTGCGACAGGGGCTCACGGACAGAATGCGCAATATTTTCAAGTTGCTGGGCGTAATCATCCCTCCGCTGCTGTACAAAGTGAAACAGCTGGATGACGATAAAGATACAGATAGTGAATGCAGCAATGCCTGAAACCGCCGCCATCTGTTTGATCGTTAATGAACGCCTGACCCGCAACTTTATTCTCCATTAACCGCAGACACGTTTTGACCCGCTCACCTTAACAGGAACGGTACTTCTGCGCAGTATACCTTATAACGCGTTTTTAAGAGGTCTGAGTCAATATTTTGGCTATAAAAAACAACATGTTTGCCAAAATACTTCTAAACTAACTATCCGTTAAGATAATTAACTTACGAAAAACATACATTACGAAGCATAACCGGATATCACCACAGCCAGAACATACCAGGTCCAGCACCACTGATGAAGTTTATGCGCTATACATCACAATAAAGACAAACTTTTCAGCTACCTTAAGACAAACAGGCAGTAAAATAACATCAAAAACCTTTTTGCGACAGCCAGTTACATCACCCTCGTTTTTATGCGGGAAATTCCTATTTTTTGTAAAAACTGCTCTATCCTGTAAAAGAACTGATATATTAAGACGAGTCTTATTCCCACTAAAAACTTTAAAAAAATTAAACTTTTAATACTCTTTGTTAACGGCCATTCAGGGTCGTTTTGACGTCCAGAAAACACCGATATATATAATCCTACCGGGCGGGATTTATGAATAAATATGACGATATTAAACGTTTTATGGATAAGACGAAGTTGGAAAAGCTTGATTATAAAGAGCTTAATGAAAAATCAACGGGTGAATCCATTACCGGTTCAATGAATCAGTGGACGTTGATTAAACAAGTTTCCGCCAGCGAAGATCCTGCCGGTCCTCTCGATAATGGCCGTTCGACGCAACCCACCCCTCAGTCTATTTCTGCGGATGAATTTTCCCTGTCTGCTGCCCGGCCTGTGAATGAACACCAGGATAACCGCCAGATAACGCAACCCTCCGTGGCACACGCGCCAATGTCTTCTGAAGTGGCTCCTCCGGCTGCCGGATTTGGCTTGCTGGATGCGCTGCGCGAAACGCTGCCTCCTGCTGCTGCACCCGCGTCAGCACCGGTTCAGCCCGCACAGCATCAGCCTGTTCACCCGGCACCGACATTGCACGCACAGTCTGTTATTCCTGACAGCGGATCGGGTTTACTTGATTCGCTGCGTAAAGCCATGCCTGAAGCGCCAAAACAACCTGCACCTAATCCGGTTCAACCCGCGCCGGTTCAGGGGCTTCAGCCAGTACAACAACCCGCAGCGACGGTGTATCACCAGCCGCCGGTACAACCTTCAGCGCCCGCTTACAGCCCTGCGCCTGTGCGCAGCACAGCGCCAGTGGCGTCCCCGGCGTCAGCTGATGCTAACCAGCGCTTTAAACAGATGTTTAAACAGCGGGCTCCGCAGCCTGCCAGCGCTTATTTACATCGCGACACCCCGCTTCAACCCCTGTTAGAGATGATTGCCTCATGCCGTTAGTTTGCGTTTGTTCACCGAAAGGTGGGGTAGGAAAAACCACGGTGGCCTCCAACCTGGCCTATTCGCTCGCCCGCAGTGGCAGCAAAGTGCTGGTTATTGATTTTGATGTGCAGAACGCCCTTCGCCTTCATTTCGGTGTGCCTATTTCCGATACCCGCGGCTTTGTGGCTGGTTCGGGTAACGAATCTGACTGGAGCCAGTTTATTCTCAAGGCGGGTTCAAATACGTTTGTATTACCTTATGGCGAAGTCAACGAAGACCAGCGTCTTGAATTTGAGCACCAGCTGGCCACCGATCCGCATTTTTTACAGCGCGGATTAAATACCGTCCTGAATTATCCGGGTTTAATTATTATTGCTGATTTCCCTCCGGGTCCAAGTCCGGCATTAAAAGCGGTTCAGGCTATTGCGGATTTACATATTGTGGTCATGCTTGCCGATACCGCGTCATTATCTTTATTGCCGTTAATGGAAAAGAATAAATTAATTGGCACCCCGCTTAATAATAAGAAGGGTGAATATTACGTCGTCAATCAAAGTGACACCCGTCGTACATTAAGTCGCGATGTCACACAATTTTTCGAACAGCGTTTAAATGAAAGATTATTGGGCACAATCCACAGGGATGAATGCGTGCCAGAGGCGAATGCCTCGCAGCGCTCTATTATTGATTTTAGTCCGGTATCCGCTTCGGCATTTGATATTGAACTGATCAGCAAAAAAGTCGCCGCCATCTTAGGGATTAAAGTCGGTGATGGTGAATTACACGCCGCGCCTAAATCTGGCAGTTATTAACTATCACTGATAACAGCGACCCCAAAGCGATGAATAAATTCCTGTTTTCCCTGCTTGTTCTTCTGCTGCTGCCGGTGGCAGCAGTCATCATCATCACGCCGATGGACAGCCAGAAGCAGTACATTTTTGGCCTGATCAGCATCGGGCTATTATTCCTGCTCGGCATCAGTAAAAGCCGCCGCATTAGTGTGGTCATGGTGATCATGTCCATCATCATGTCGACGCGTTATATTTACTGGCGCGCCACGGAAACACTGCATTTTAATTCCACAATTGAAGCTATTTTAGGGATCGGTTTATTCCTTGCCGAACTGTATGTCTGGCTGATTTTATTGCTGGGTTATCTGCAAACCACCTGGCCATTAAAACGCACCATCGAACCTTTGCCGGATGACATCAGTTTATGGCCAACCGTCGACGTGTATATTCCTTCCTATAACGAAAGCCTCGACGTGGTTCGCGATACCGTTCTGGCGGCGCAGTGCATCGATTATCCGAAAGATAAAATCAAAATTTACGTGCTGGATGACGGTAAGCGCGACGAATTTGCGGTGTTCTCAGCGGACGCCGGCGTGGGATATATCACCCGTAATGATAACTCCCACGCCAAAGCCGGTAACCTTAACCATGCGATGAAACTCACTAAGGGCGAGTTGATTTGCGTGTTCGACTGCGACCACGTGGCGACCCGCGCATTTTTACAGGCCACCGTCGGCAGCTTCCTGAAAGATCCGCGTCTGGCGCTGATCCAGACGCCTCACTATTTCTATTCGCCCGACCCGTTCGAACGAAATCTTTCTGCTGGCCGCACCATGCCCAACGAAGGTGCGCTGTTCTACGGTCCGGTTCAGCAGGGTAATGACAACTGGAATGCGACGTTCTTCTGCGGCTCCTGTGCGGTTATCCGCCGCGTGGCGCTGGAAGAAGTCGGCGGCTTTGCCGTTGAAACCGTCACCGAAGATGCCCACTCCGCGCTGAAAATGCAGCGTCGTGGCTGGAATACCGCGTTTCTGGATATCCCGCTGGCCGCCGGTCTGGCGACAGAGCGTCTCGGCCTGCACGTTATTCAGCGTACACGCTGGGCGCGCGGCATGACGCAGATTTTCCGCGTCGATAATCCGCTGCTTGGCCGTGGTCTGAAATGGCAGCAACGTCTGTGCTACCTGAACGCCATGCTGCACTTCCAGTTTGGCCTGCCGCGCGTGGTCTTCCTGACCGCTCCGCTGGCGTTCCTGCTGTTTAATCTGAACATCATTTCCTCGTCCGCCAGCCTGATTTTCGCATACGCGCTGCCGCACCTGGTGATGTCGCTGTACATCAACTCCCGCATGAATGGCCGTTTCCGTTACACCTTCTGGGGTGAAATTTATGAAACCGTCATGGCGTTCCACCTGATCCTGCCAACGATTGTGACCCTGCTCGCGCCAAAACGCGGCAAGTTCAACGTGACGGACAAAGGCGGTTTGCTCGACGTCGGCTTCTTTGACTTCAACATTGTGAAGCCGCATCTGATTGTCGCGATCCTGATGTTTATCGGTATCGGTTACGGAATAGTGCGCGCCATCTTCCACGATTATTTTGCTATTGATCCCAGCGTTATCGCGCTCAATGTGGCGTGGGGCAGCTTCAGCGTGCTGATCCTGCTGGCGGCAATTGCAGTGGCGAAAGAGACGCGTCAGGTGCGTAAAACCATCCGTGTTGATGTGGCGATCCCGGCGATTATTCATTACGCCAACGGGATTTCACTGCGCACCACTACGATCGATATGTCGATGGGTGGCGTGCAGCTGGTGACGCCGGATGTGCGTTATCTCGAAGAAGAAATTGAAGAAGTGGAAATCCAGCTGTCATCCGGCGCCGAGAGCTTCCCGGTCAGCCAGGTCAGCGGCAACAAAGAGCGCATTCGTCTGCAATTTGAAAACCTGCCGCTCTCAAAACGCCGTGAACTGGTACGCGTGGTGTTATGCCGTGCCGACGCCTGGATTGGGGAAGAATACCCGCAGGATAACCCGTTCAAATCACTGCTCAGCATCATCCGTTGCGTGTTCGAATTGTTCTACAACACGTGGAAAGAACGCCGCGCTAAAGATAAACCCGCTGACGCCGCCAGCAAGAGTGAAGCAGCATGAACCGACTCCCTGAACCGACCGTAAAGCGCCGTTTCTCTGCTGTGCCGGGGGCGTCCCTGCTCAGGAAAATCACTACCGGTTTGTTGCTGACGTTTAGCAGCCTGCCGTTCACGCAGGCGGAAGAAACGCCAGCTCCGGCGGTGGATCCTGCCACCAGTTTGCCCGCTGCGCCATCGTGGCTGCCGCCGGTCACACCAATGCCGGAAGACAACACAACGCCTGTCAGCAATGCGGCACCGGCAGATTCTGCTCCGGCTGCTGACGCCCCGCAGGCCGATACCACACCGGTGAATAACAGCAGCTCACTGTCTGCGCCTGTGGCTCCGGTTACCGATCCGACCGCCGCGCCGGCACCGGTGATCCCGCTGGTTCAGCCGGTCACCAGTAATATTACCGTGGCGGAAATGGGCCAGCCAAACGGGCTGACGCTTAGCGGCGGCCAGTTACAGTCGGGCATTCTCTTCACCCTGCCAGCGGACGAAGTGGTGACCAACGCGCATCTTTCGCTGGCGCTGAAAATTTCTCCGGCGCTGATTGCCCGCGATACCACGCTCGAGCTGATGCTCAACGGTCAGCCGCTGGGTAATCTGCCACTGAATCAAAGCAGTAACGGCGGCGATGTTTACGACCTGGATATCCCGTCTGCGATGGTGGTGTCCAGCAATAACCTGAGCTTCCGCGTGCATGACAGCAACACCATGACCTGCGAGAAAGATCAGTCGGATAAATACTGGGTCACGATTTTGCCAACCACCAGCATTGGTCTGGAAGGTCAGCAGCTCAATATCGGCCGCAATCTGGGTAACTTCCCGCGTCCGTTCTTTGATGGCCTGCAAATGCAGGAGTCCAAAATCACCATGGGCTTCACGTCGTCAATGAAACCCGGAGATGTCAGCGCAGCGGCAATGGTCTCTTCTTATCTCGGCATGTTGTCCGATTATCGCAGCGTCGATTTCCCGGTCATCCTGAACGATTTGCCGGATCAGAACGGCATTCTGTTCGGCAAGCCGGGGGATAAAATCGGTTCGCTGACCTTGCCGGCGAGCAACGGCGCATCAATTCAGATCATCGATAACCCGATTAATCCGGTCTACAAACTGCTGCTGGTGCTGGGCAATGACGACAACGAACTGCGTCAGGCCGCGTATCGCCTGATCAGCGGCGGTATGCCGAATAACGTCGATCATCTGGATGTCGCGCAGCAAACCATTCCTGCCAGCAAACCGTATGACGCGCCGCGCTGGATTGATACGTCACGGCCTGTCACGCTGGGTGAACTGGCGGGTAAAGATCAGGATTCACTGATTTCCAACGGAATTTATCACGACGGTATTCAGGTGGCATTCCGCGCTGCGCCGGACTTGTTCATGTGGGATGGTCACAATATTCCGGTGCGCATTGATTACCGCTTCCCGACCGAAAACTGGATTGATGAAGACAGCTCGAGGCTGAATGTCTCCATCAACAGCAATTATCTGCGCAGCCTGACAGTGAACAAAGTCGGTCTGATCGAGAACCTCTGGCGTCGTCTGGGCGGTGACAGCCGACAGGAACGCTACACCATCCAGCTCGCGCCGTACCTGATTTACGGCGATAACCAGCTGCAATTTTATTTCGACATCAAGCCGAAAAAAGATGCGCCGTGCAGCATTCTGACCAGCGATAACATCAAGAGCCGTATCGATCCGAAATCCTTCATCGATCTGAGCGGAAGCTATCACTTCGCCCAGTTACCGAACCTGTCGTATTTCGTCGGTGCGTCTTATCCGTATTCCAAACTGGCTGATTTCTCCGACACGCTGATGCTGTTGCCGCAAACGCCGACGGCGGATGAAATCCATACCCTGCTGAACCTCGCCTCACGCGCCGGTAAAGCCACCGGTGTACCGGTGAATCACGTTCAGGTGGCCTTTGGTCTGAAGGGCGACGAACAGAATAACCCGCTGTTTGATCGCGATATTCTGGCCGTCACTACGCTTGGCGATACGCCGTTCAATCAGCAGTTGCTGGCTGACTCGCCGTTTAGCATCAATGCCGGTGCGATGGGCGTAAAAACACCCACCGAAGTCCAGCGTCTCGTGGCCTGGCTGACCGGTGACTGGTACCGCCAGCCGGTGGATGCCGACCGGTATCTGTCCTCGACCGGCGCATGGCGCGGCTTCGTCAGTTACCGCTCGCGCTGGTCTAACGATCACGTGGTGGTGGTCGCGACCGGTACAGACGATCAGCAGTTACTGAAAATCCATAACGACTTGAAATCGCCAAAAATTAACGCCAACGTGCGCGGTGATCTGGCGATCATTACTGATGAAAATGGCATCCGCAGTTTCTCCGTTGGCCAGCAATTTCCGACCGGACAAATGCCGTGGTACATGATGGTGCTCTGGTACGCCAGCACACATATCGTGATCCTGTCGCTGATAGCCACCCTGGTTTCGCTGGTGATTGGCCTGAGCCTGTTCGTCGTCCTGCGTCGTCATGCGGCTAAACGTCTGGGTCAGAAATGAAAAGCATCGGCTGTATAACAAAAACAATCAAAGTCGCCTGTGTTTCAGGCGACCCTCTGGCGATTACCGGAGCTGGAAAATGAAAAAACATAAACTGTCCCTGGCGGTGATCAGGGCTATTTATCTGGTAGGGATCGCCGGAGTCGCGAGTTTTAGCGCCGCTACATTTGCAGCGGACACCACCAATCCGGCCATGAAAGCCCTGTTTGATCAGGCCGCTTACTGGCACGAGCGCGCGCATGATGATCTGGCTAAAGACGCCTTGCAGAAAGTGCTGCTGGTGGAGCCGGACAATGCGCAGGCGATGTATCTGATGTCGCTGTATTCCATGCAAAGTGGCGATAAAACATCGGCTAATCAGTGGCGTGAAAAACTGTCTGCCGTCTCGCCTGACGATCCACGTCTGGCGTCGCTTAACAGCGCCAAAGCGATGCAGTCGATTCCCCCCGCTCAGCTGGCTTCTGCCCGGCAGATGGCGGCGCAAGGGAACGTCAGCGGCGCATTATCGGCGTACCGCACCATTTTTAACGGTAACCAGCCGCTCGACAGTCTGGCGACCGAATATTATCTGACCATGGCAGGCGATAAATCGCTCCAGCCGCAGGCCATTGCCGGATTACAACAGCGCATCGCCTCCCGTCCGGACGATACGCAGGCACGTCTCGGTCTGGGCAAAGTGCTGACTTACCAGGAATCCACCCGTCGCGACGGCATTAAACTGCTGAGCACCATGGCCGGTTCCAGCACCGAAGCCGACCGCTCATTACGTCAGGCGCTGCTGTGGATGGCACCGCAGGAAGGTGACCGTGATTTGTATCAGGGTTATCAGGCGCGTCATCCAAATGACACCGGCGTGATGGCCTATTTCCAGAAAAACATTGGCGGCGCAGCGAAAGGTCAGGGCTTTACTGCGCTGAACAGCGGCGACGTCACCAGCGCTAAATCCAAATTCGAAAGCGTACTGGCCGATAACCCGAACGACGCCGATGCACTGGCCGGTCTGGGGTATATCGCCCAGCGCAGCGGCAACTTTGAAGAAGCGTCGCAATATCTGAGCAAAGCCGCCGCGCAGGGCGGTCCGAACAGCGCGCAACTGAGCAATCAGGCGCAGGATTCGGCGTTTTATGCCCAGTTAGCCAAAGCCAAAGACGCTGCGGGTTCCGGCAGTTACGACGCGGCGCTGGCGGCGGTCACTCCGCTGACGCAGGTGGGTGGCGAGAAAGGCCAGTCTGCCAGTTTGTTACGTGCGGATATTCTGCGCCGCAAAGGCGATCTTCCCGGCGCTGAGCAGCAATACAGCGCGCTGGGCGATAACGCCGATGCCCGGGCCGGATTGTATTACGTGCTGCGTCAGCAAAACAAAACCGCCGAAGCCAATCAGGTGCTGAAAACGCTGCCCGCCGGACTACAGGCGAAGATGAACCCGCCGGCCGTGGCGGATGTCATCGAGCCAATGCGTCGTCAGGCCGCGCAGGCGGTGGCGAACAACGATCCGCAGCGCGCACTCAATATTCTGCAACAGGCGCAGGAACGTCAGCCGTCGAACGTTTGGGTAAAACTGGATATGGCGCGCATCCTGCAATCGCAGGGGCAGACCGCGCAGGCGCAGGCCATTATGGCGCCGTCTTCACGTCCGGGCGCGTCTTCTGCCGATTTGTACGCCGCGGCACTTTTTGCTTTCGAAACCAAAAACTGGTCCACCGCCAGCGCCCTGCTCTCGCGCATTCCGCGCAGCAGTCAGAATCAGGGTATGCGTGAACTGGCGCAGCGCGCCAACTACAATGCGCAGATGGCGGATGCCGAAAATTATCTGCAACAGGGCAATACCGCAGCGGCGTCGAATACGCTGCGCGCACTGGCACAAAATCCACCGAGCGCACCGGCGGATGTCGGTTCGCTGGCGAAAAACCTGGCGGCAGCGGGACAGCTTCCGCTGGCGGTGCAGCTGGTGCGCCAGAATATGCGTCAGGGTGTTAAGGGTAATGCCGGTGATTATGCCGATCAGGTGACCGTGCTCAATCAGGCCGGTCTGAGCAATGAGGCGCAAGCCTTCCTGCAAAATCCGCAGATTCAGTCCGGCACGTCACCGACTGCGCTGGCAAATCTGCGTAACGGCTTTGTCATCAATCAGGCTGACCAGCTGCGCGAGCAAGGTCAGTATGCGGCGGCTTACGACAAACTGGTCGTCGCGCTGCAGGCGGACCCGCAAAACCGCGACCTGATGCTGGCGATGGCGCGTCTGTATCAGTCAGGCAAACTCAATAAACAGGCGGGTCAGGTTTATAACTATCTGATGAGCAACGACACGCCGACGCAGGATGCCCGCGTGGGTGCGATTAACGTGGCGCTGGGCGAAGGCGATAACCAGCGGGCGAAAACCCTGATGGAAGGCCTGACCGGGCCACGTACGCCAGACCGTCTGCTGTTAGAAGCACGCGTCGCCGAAGCGCAGGGCGATCACCAGCAGGCCCTGGCGTTACTGCGTTCCGCCAAAGGTAAGATGATCGGGCTGGAGGGCGCGGACAGTCCGGCACAGGTGGCCGGATTGCAGATCAGCGACAATCCGTTCATCAACCGTTCGACGCGCACGTCGGCTTCACGTCCGGCAACGCAATCCTCTTACGGCACCGTGTTGCCGTGGCAGGTGTCTGATCAGGTTTCCACGCCGGGCAATATTCCGGCAGCCACCGCACAACCCACGGCAGTGGCGCAACGTAATGCAACCGAAAAACAGATCGACGACATGCTCGACGATTTGCAGGGCAAAACCGCGACCTGGGCGCAGGGCGACATGTCGATTCGTGGTCGTGACGGCGAAAGCGGTCTCAGCCAGCTGACCGAAGCCAAAGCGCCGATGACCTTTGCCTTCGTGCCGTTTGATACGTCACGTCTGAGTATCGGCGTCACACCGGTTTCTCTCAGCGCAGGCAGCCCTTCCGGCACCGGCAATGCACGTTTCGGTCAGGGCGCACTGGCAGCAGCGCAGTCGGCGCAGAAAGATGTTGCCGCCGCAGCCGCAGCGGCCGGTCTGGATATCGCCAACTACAGCACCTTTGCCAAATTGCAGGCGGCCGCAGCGGCGAACTCCAGCACCAACTGTACTTCCGCCAATGCCACGTCCGATCAGTGCGTCGCGTACAACACCATTACCGGCACGGATCCGACGACGTATGCTGCGCCATCCGCCGGAAATCAGAGCGCGACCGGCGTGGAGGTGAATGCCGCGCTGACCGGTGACAGCTACAAAGCCGATATCGGCAGCACGCCGCTCGGGCAGGATCTGAACTCACTGGTCGGTGGCGTGCAATGGGCACCGAAACTGACCGACTTCACCACCCTGCGCGTGACCGCTGAACGTCGTGCCGTCACCGACAGTATTCTGTCTTACGTCGGTACCAAAGATAATTACAGCGGCAAGGAATGGGGTCAGGTCACCAAAAACGGCGGCAGCATTAATCTGTCCTACGACGATGGCGATGCCGGTTTCTATGCCGAAGGCGGTTACTACAGCTATCTGGGTAATAACGTGAAGAGCAACACATCGGTGAACGCCAATGCCGGTCTGTATGTCCGCCCTTACCGTTATGACGATCGCGAGCTGAAAACCGGTATCAACGTCGGTTACATGAACTTCGACAAAAACCTCAGCTACTACTCTTATGGTCAGGGTGGTTACTTCAGCCCGCAAAACTATGTCAGTGTCTCCTTCCCGGTGGAATACACCCAGAAGTATGACGACTGGGATCTGAAACTGTCCGGTGCTGTGGGTTATCAGTCTTACTCTCAGGATAAGAGCGCCTACTTCCCGAATAATCCGGAACTACAGAAACAGCTGGAAGATCTGGTGACAGAAGGTTACGGCACCGAAGCCTATTACGGCGGTAAAACGCAGAACGGCATCGGCTGGAATGCGGGCGTGGGCGGCAATTATCATCTGAACAAAAGCATGCAGATTGGCGGACAGGTTGGCTACGATACTTTCGGCGACTACAACGAAAGCACAGCGCAGGTCTACTTCCGTTACCTGATGGGTCAAAATTAATCGCGGTGAAATAAAACCATGCAAGAAAATAACTATACTCAGGTCGCGCAGGAATATTACCGCCAGCGTCATACCACACCGGGCTGGCAAAGCCTGGTGCAGGTGCTATTTTCAGGTATTCTGGCCTCCGCCGATGACGAAGATGGCCGTCGTTTTCTTACGCTGATGGGCAATAATCTGGCGCGTCAGCATCCGCTTCCCGCTTCGGCGACACTGGGCGAGCTGGAAGACAATATCAATCATATTCTCAGCCGGTTCGACTGGGGTGTGGTGAAACTGGAAGCCACTCAGCAACAGCTGGCGCTGGTCCACATTGCCTGGCCGGTTTCACCGCAGGGTCAGGATGACGAGCTTTGGCGCATCGCGCTGATCTCGCTGTTTGAAGGTCTTTATGCGGAGTGGTTGTTGTCACAGGGCGGACAGCCTTATGTTCCGCTGCGCTGGCAGGAAAGCACACCGGAAGGCGCGTTCGTTTTCCGTTATCAAAATGGTTTGTAAGGGATCACTATGTTGTTATTTCGACGCTACAGTCTGGTGCTGTGGTTCGGCCTTATATTTACGTTTTTCAGCTCTGCCGTAATGGCTCAGGATTCTGGCTGGTCGGCGTATAAAAGCCGCTTTCTGATGCCGGACGGGCGCATCATCGATACCGCCAATAAAAACGTCAGTCACACCGAAGGCCAGGGATTCAGCATGTTGCTGGCGGTCTTCAATGACGATCAGGCGACGTTCGATAAACTCTGGCAGTGGGCAAACACCACGCTCTACCGCAAAGATATCGGGCTGTATTCATGGCGTTATGATCCGAACAGCACCCCGCATGTGGCGGACACCAACAATGCCTCTGATGGCGATACGCTGATGGCCTGGGCCCTGCTGCTGGCTGGCGATAAGTGGAACGACAGCCGTTACACCAAAGCCTCGGAGAAATTGCAGACGGCGCTGATCAAATACAATGTGATTGATTATGCCGGGTACAAAGTGATGCTGCCGGGCGTGAAGGGTTTCAATCAGACCAGCAACGTGACCGTCAATCCGTCCTATTTCATCTTCCCGGCGTGGCAGGCGTTTTACGCTCACAGCCATTTGAAAGTCTGGAAAGATCTGGATGTAAGCAGCACAGCGATGCTGAGTAAAATGGCGTTTGGTGAATTCCGTCTGCCAACCGACTGGGTGGATATGCAGGCCGATGGCACCCTGAAACCGCCAGCCGCTGGCCGACGCGTTTCAGTTACGATGCGGTACGCATCCCGCTGTATCTCGGCTGGGCACATCCGGGCAGCCCGCAGATGGCACCCTTCATTCTGTGGTGGCAGAAATCCCCACGCGATGCGACACCGGCCTGGATTGACGTGATGACCGGCACCAAAGCGGGCTACAACATGTCGCCAGGCCTGTTAGCCATTCGTGATTTCACTATGGCCAACGCCGGCGCCATCAGCCCGAATCTGGCACCGAAAGACGATTACTATTCTTCCACCCTGCAACTGCTGAGCTGGTGGGCGAGTCATAAAGGGTAAGCATACTCTGGAATAAAAAGGCCAGTCAGGGGGATGCTGACTGGCCTTTTTTGTTGTGATCGATTGTATATATACAATCGATTAATTCTAAAATGATTGCATATATACAATTGATTTATCCAAATTTGATTGTATATTCAATATTGAAAATCAATAAATCTATTGTAAATATGCAATTAAAAGGTTTCTCTATGTGGGATAAAGAATTAAAAATCAAACAGGTAGACAACCTTCTCAATGAAATGAAACCTCGACGCAAAGCCAAGCGTCCAAAAAAAGGATGGATACAACTTCTCAGAAGCGCGCTGGGCATGAGCACCCGCTCGCTTGCAGAACGATGTGGTTTAAGTCAGTCGCGCATTTCGCTGATAGAAAAAGGTGAAATTGAGGGGTCGCTAACGCTGAATACACTGGAAAAAATCGCTGAGGGCCTGGATTGTGAGCTTGTATACTTTTTGCAGCCAAAGCAAGGGCGAACGCTGCAAGAACTAAGAGAGCAGCAGGCCGAGAAAAAAGCGAGATTCCTTAATCAGTACACTGAAATTCATATGTCGCTGGAACAGCAACCCACATCATCAGCTTTCCAAAAATCGACACAAGACAAGCTTAAAAGCGACCTATTACAAAAATGGCCTCGGGATTTCTGGGATGAAAAATGAGCGAAACCATCAATAATGGCCTTCCTGAAGGGGCAACGGAACTTAGCCCTGACGATCTGGCCGGTTTAATTCCCGACTACATCTTTACCCGGGAAGACCTGAATCAATTTGAAAAAACGAACATACAGCAGGCATTAGCGCATCTCAGCCGTCAGAAGCTGAGTTACATAGAGATCTTAACTGTCGATTTCTGTCTTCGATTACACCGCAACATGTTCAATAAAACGTGGGAATGGGCGGGTCAACTCAGACGCAGAGAAGTAAACATCGGGAATACGCCACCTTATATGATCTCAATGCGTGTCAGAGATACTCTCGATAATGCAGTTTTCTGGATTGAAAACGAAACTTACCCACCCGATGAAATCTGCCTGAGACTTCACAGAGACATTGTATGGATCCACCCTTTTCCCAACGGGAATGGAAGGCATTCCCGGATATTTTGCGACGTGCTTCGTCGCGCGCTTGGAAGGGGGTTCTTTCCCTGGGGGATATCAGCAGGCGAACTCGTTTCACCAGATGCACATCGCGCTGAATACATTCTCGCTTTGAGAGAAGCCGACAATGGCGATTATAGGCGCCTTATCAGATTTGCTTCTGACTAAAAATTGCCCACAAAAAAGCCCGCTTTTTGGGGTCAGTCCATTTCGCGGGCTTTTTCATATCAGCAATATTACTGATTTACGGCAACGGTCTGCGTGGTGCCGGTTTCATCCTGATCGACGGCAAAGCAGGCGACGAGCTGATCGCCGTACTGTTTCAGCTGTGGCTGGAACTGTTTGCAGGTGCCGAACGCACGGCGGCAACGGGCGTTGAAGGCGCAACCGGCAGGCGGATTCAGCGGGCTTGGCAGTTCGCCGGTCAGCTTGATGCGTTCACGGCGTTCGTCCGGGTTCAGACGCGGCGTCGCGGACAGCAATGCCTGCGTGTACGGATGGCGCGGATTGCTGAAGATGGCGTCTTTCGGGCCCTTCTCCACGCAACGACCGAGATACATCACCATCACTTCGTCAGCGATATGTTCCACCACTGACAAATCATGCGAGATGAAGACGTAGGACAGCCCTAAATCCTGCTGCAAATCCATCATCAGATTCAGTACCTGCGCACGCACGGAAACGTCGAGCGCGGACACCGGTTCATCGGCGATCACCACGTCCGGATCCAGCATCAGACCACGGGCGATAGCAATACGCTGACGCTGGCCGCCGGAGAACATGTGCGGATAGCGGTCGTAGTGCTCGGTTTTCAGGCCGACTTTCGCCATCATCGCCAGCGCTTTCTCGCGACGTTCTTCGCGGGTCAGTTTGGTGTTGATCAGCAGCGGTTCTTCGAGGATCTGGCCGACTTTCTTGCGCGGGTTCAGCGATCCGTAAGGATTCTGGAACACGATTTGGATCTTCTGACGACGCAGCTTTTCAGCGGTCGCATCAGGTTTCAGCAAATCCTGACCACGGTAATACAGTTCACCGCCGGTCGGCACTTCAATCATGGTCAGCAGGCGGCCCAGCGTGGATTTACCACAACCGGATTCGCCCACCACCGCCAGCGTTTTACCGCGTTCGAGCGTAAACGACACGCCGTCGAGCGCTTTCACCGTGCGTTCCTGGCCGAAGATGCCCTTCTTCACCGGGTAATGTTTTTTCAGATCAATCGCGTGCAACAGCGGCTGCGATGAGGTGTTATCAGGACTCATAAGTAGGTCTCCCGGCATCATCCAGCGGATAATGGCACTTCGACTGACGCCCGTTCGCGAGATCACGCAGCGCAGGTTCTTCTTTACGGCAACGGTCAGTTGCATACGGGCAACGCGGATTGAGCAGACAGCCGTTCGGACGGTCATATTTGCCCGGCACTACGCCCGGCAATGACTGTAAACGCGCTTTGTCAGCGGCAAATTCCGGCAGTGAGCGCAGCAGCGCCTGAGTATACGGATGACGCGGCGCACGGAAGATTTCCGTGGCTTTCGCCGATTCCACCACCTGACCGGCGTACATCACGATGATGTGATGCGCGGCTTCCGCCACCAGCGCCAGGTCATGGGTGATCAGCATCAGCGCCATGTTTTCTTTCTGTTGCAGCTCAAGCAGCAGCTCGATGATCTGCGCCTGAATAGTCACGTCGAGCGCGGTGGTCGGCTCATCGGCAATCAGCAATTTCGGGCGACAGGCGATCGCCATGGCGATCATCACGCGCTGGCTCATCCCGCCGGAAAGCTGGTGCGGATACACGTCGAGACGCGAAGCCGGATCAGGAATACCGACCAGATTCAGCAAATCGATGGTGCGCTGACGACGGGTCTTTTTGTTGCCGCCCTGATGCACCTTGATAGCTTCCATAATCTGGAAACCCACGGTGTAACACGGGTTCAGGCTGGTCATCGGATCCTGGAAAATCATCGCGACTTCGGCACCGACAATCTGGCGGCGCTCTTTTTCGCTGATGCCCTGCAGATTACGGCCACCAAACTCCAGTTTTTCCGCCATCACTTTGCCGGGGAAGTCGATCAGTCCCATCAGTGCCAGTGAACTGACTGATTTACCGGAGCCGGACTCGCCGACAATCCCCACCACTTCGCCCTGTTTCACGCTGTAACTGATACGGTCTACCGCGCGGAACGGCGTCCCTTCGTCACCAAAGTGAACGGAGAGCTTATCCACAGTCAGCAACGTTTTGCCGACCTGAACATCATTCGTTAATGTTGTTTCCATCTCCAACCCCTTACTGCTTAAGTTTAGGGTCGAGGGCATCACGCAGGCCATCACCCATCAGGTTAAATGCCAGCACCGTCAGCAGAATGATCACGCCAGGGAAGGTCACGACCCACCAGGCACTTTGAGCAAACTGTAAGACGTCCGACAGCATGGTGCCCCACTCCGGCGTTGGCGGCTGTGCGCCCATACCGAGGAAGCCCAACGCTGCCATATCGAGGATGGCGTTGGAGAAGCCGAGCGATGCCTGAACAATCAGCGGCGCTAAGCAGTTAGGTAAAATGTTGATGAACATCTGACGGGCAGAACCGGCACCGGCGACGCGCGACGCGGTCACATAGTCGCGGTTCACTTCCACCAGCACCGCCGCACGGGTTAAACGGACATAATGCGGTAACGCTACGAAGGTCAGCGCCAGCGAGGCGTTAACAATCGACGGGCCGAAAATGGCGACCAGCACCAGCGCCAGCAACAGGCTTGGCAGGGCCAGC
>NZ_JYDG01000132.1:0-2239 GCF_003263545.1 Rahnella sp. AN3-3W3 | reverse complement strand
TGCGTCGGCACTTTTTTGGCTTCCAGGGCGTTAACCGCAAGTAAAATCAGAAAACCAGATAATAATCTTAATCCCTTCATCGCTTCCTCCTTATGCTTTTAACTGGCTGTCACTGAATGGTGTTGGCATATCCCATTGTTTGACTGTGACCATTCCTGAACTGCCTGCTGGGAAAAGCCCCATTTCGATTTCAACACGGCTGCGCGCATAAGGTTTCTCACGTGGGCCATAGCCATTGTCCACACCAAAATCGCCCTTTGGCAGAGCTTTAATTTCATCAGGGCGGTTCATAAAATCTTTTGTCTCAGTAACATTGAGTTTCCCGGTTCGGTAATAATTTTTCGCATCTGAAGATGGATTCAACGGATCCCGCCAGTCAGCCCGATGAAGTAAGCTTTCCCAGAACTTCCCTTCCTGATAATCAAATGACTTGCACTGACCAATGGCCAGGTCAAATGCCATGGCATGCGAGGGCGCAAATTCACTCATCACAATGGAAGAATGCTGGCTGTAACCCACCGGATCAGTTTTCAGCCATTCCTTTTCCAGTTCTTTGCGGGATTTCAGCCAGGTAAGCTGAATACCGCGATATTCAGGCGTTCCTGTGATAACCCCTTTGATGATTTTCTTTTCCCGGCTGATACTTTCGATAATCAGTTGTTGTTCACTGAGCACCGAACCCGGCATAAGGTCGCGGTAATCATATTTATCCAGCTGATAGACAGCCTTGTCTGTCCGGCTTATCGCGCCCGCTTTGGCAGAATAGGAAATTGTCTGGTCAGGGCTGTCCGGATCAACAGCGTATTCGTAATTTGTATTCTGCCCCTGTAATGCAAATTTGAAGGGTTCCGGCAGTTCCTCACCGTTGGGTATCACGTCGCGGAAGTAATAGGCAGCATTGATGCCTGCTGCGGTACTGAAATCGCCGGATTTCTTGATGGGATAAACAAAAGGCTGTCCGTCCGGTGCCTTACCTACTTCACCGTGCTGGACAAAGACGCGCTGATAAAGATTAGGGATATCCTGCGCAATCGCCTGCGGCACACCCCGCCAGCCGATACCCTGCACGTTCTGCAATGACACCGTGTCATCATCGGCACAGAAATAATTAAACACTCTGCCGTTATTATTCCGGCTGTAGCGCGGGTCAGTATGCCACTGGTTTTTTTTAGCTGAGGGCAGCGCACACAGACTCTCAATGGCCGTTATTTCCTCCTCTGTGTGTTGCCCGCCCCGGTATTGCGTCGCCATCAGGTTACAGAAGTTTCTAAAAGTCTTTTGTCTGGCCTCGGTGGTCTGCTGATTTCCTTCCTGAAGGTTTTCACTTATCCGGCTTTCCAGTGAATACGGAGAGTGGTTCATGATCACGCAGTTTACCGGTTCTCCCCCTGCCTGTTTAACCAGCATGTTCGCCAGCATGGTGATGATGGTCCCCTGGCTGTGGGCAACGACGTTTATCACGTCTTTTGCAGTTACAGGTTCATTTCGTATCTGCATGATTAAATCTGCCAGCCTTTGTGCGGCAAAAAACTGGTAGATGCGGTGCGGGTTTGGGTAAATCGGGTGGGTGTAATCCCCGCCATTCATATAGAGCGTGGCGAAACCAACCGGCGCCAGTACCGCGCCCCCTGAACCCGGCCCTAACATATCCGGTATACTGGTTGTCGCGTTGGCGAACGTGCCGCCATTTTTTGCAAAATTCGCATCCAGCGCATTTTTGAAACTGTCGTTCTGAAATCTCAGGAGATTACTGCCGTCATTCCCCTGAGCCGCCATTTTTTTAGGATCATCTTCCTGATACGCGTCATAGGGGAGTTTTGCATCGTCGCGAAAAGTCTTCAGATCATCACGATATTTTTGCTGGTCTTTGACGTAGTCGTCATGGGTAACGGGCTTATAGCCCCAGTAGAAGGGAATTATCGGTGAGCGGCCGGGGGCTTTGATCTTTTGCTGCGCACTTTCATTATGCATCAGCATAAAATCCCGCCATTCGTGCGGGTAAAAGTCGGCACGATCAAGGCGCTTACTCAACCCGGCGATGATGCCTTTTTCCTGGTTCTGATACGCTTCTCCGACGTCATTCACCCCGTGAACCAGAATGACGATGCACGGCATTGGCCGTTTAATCCCGATACTGCAGGTCTGTGCCGCTAAACCCAGCGAGTGATGCACACCGATTTCATTGGTCGCAATGACGCGAGGTTGGTAAGGGCTGCTTTTATTAGTAGTCATGTCAAAA
>NZ_JYDG01000131.1:0-5596 GCF_003263545.1 Rahnella sp. AN3-3W3 | reverse complement strand
TTGCTATGTGGAATTTGGGGGTTTTTGTTCGATGTTTGTACTGGTATTGGCGTTTGTTACTCCATTACGGCCCACAAAACCCGAAGTAACGGGGTTTGGGATCGGTTAAACTAGCCACAACTAAGTCACTCATGAGTAATATTGTTATGTCGATTGGCGACACTTCTCTTCAGTCTCTGAATACCTTTTCTCTTGCAGCCCATGCTGCTGAAATTACTTTTGCTCACAATGCAGAACAATTATCAAATGCCTGGAAATTGGCGCAGGAAAAGCAGCAGCCCTTTTTGCTTTTAGGTGAAGGAAGTAATGTTCTTTTCCTTGAGGATTTTGCCGGAATCATCGTCCTTAATCGGATTAAAGGTATTGAGCTGATTGAAAATGCCAATGAATGGCTCATGCATGTGGGGGCTGGTGAGAACTGGCATCAGCTGGTTTGTTATGCCCTGGAGCATGATATTGCCGGTCTTGAGAATCTTGCCTTAATTCCAGGTTGTGTCGGTTCGGCCCCCATTCAAAATATCGGCGCGTATGGAATCGAGTTGCAAAGCATTTGCGATTACGTTGATGTTTTGGATCTTAAGGCTGGGAAGGTTACCCGTTTAACGTCTGCTGAATGCCAGTTCGGTTATCGCGAAAGCATTTTTAAACATGCCTATAAAGAAGGTTACGCCATCGTCGCCGTCGGACTCAAGCTGGTAAAACAATGGCAGCCGAAACTTGCTTATGGTGATTTAAGTCGTCTGAGCCCTGAAACTGTGACTCCCCGCCAGATCTTCGATACCGTATGTGCAATGCGCCAAAGTAAGTTGCCAGACCCTGCGGTGACGGGTAATGCGGGAAGCTTTTATAAAAATCCGACTGTCGATGCCTCTGTCGCCAAAAGAATCAGTCTAGAGTATCCCTCCATGCCTGCTTATCCTCAGCCGGATGGGCAAATTAAACTCGCAGCAGGCTGGTTAGTAGAACAGGCTGGTCTGAAAGGCTTTAGCATTGGCGGCGCGGCTGTCCATGATAAACAAGCGTTGGTGCTGATTAATAAAGACCATGCCACCAGCGCAGATGTACGCGCACTGGCTAAATACGTGCGTGATACTGTGGCTGAAAAATTTGGGATCTGGCTCGAACCAGAAGTCCGTTTCATCGCCTCTCAGGGCGAAGTGAATGCCGTAGGGGCGTTGTCATGAAAGATATTACGGTTCCGTTGCAGTTAATCTCTATCCTGGCTGATGGCGAGTTTCATTCTGGTGAGCAATTAGGTACGGCCATGGGAATGAGTCGTGCGGCGATTAATAAGCATATTCAGACGGTAAGGGACTGGGGGGTAGATATATTTACCGTTCCTGGGAAAGGTTACAGCCTTCCGCATCCGATCCAGTTGCTTGATGAAGCTAAAATTCTCGAGATGCTCCCATCTGGGAAAGTTAGCGTTCTGCCTGTCATTGATTCAACAAACCAGTATCTGATGGATAGAATCGGCGAGCTGAGTTCTGGCGATGCCTGTGTGGCCGAGTATCAGCAGGCGGGGCGTGGTCGCCGGGGCCGCAAATGGTTTTCGCCATTTGGCAGCAATCTCTATCTTTCAATGTACTGGAAACTGGAACAAGGCCCAGCCGCCGCGATGGGACTCAGTCTGGTGATTGGGATAGTGATGGCCGAAGTGCTTCAGCGTCTGGGAGCCAAAGATGTCCGGGTTAAATGGCCTAACGATCTTTATCTTAATGACCGTAAACTGGCGGGGATCCTTGTTGAGCTGACAGGTAAAACCGGAGATGCCGCGCAACTGGTTATCGGTGCGGGTATTAACCTCAAAATGCGTGAGCCTGCGACGGATACGATTAATCAGGGCTGGATTAACCTGCAGGAAGCCGGCGTTAATATAGATCGTAATGAACTCACTGCCACACTTTTAAATGAGCTACGTTCTGCTTTACTGCATTTTGAGCGTGAAGGACTGACACCGTTTATCGCCCGCTGGCGTGGTCTGGATAATTTCCTTGATCGTCCGGTTAAGTTGCTGATCGGTGAACAGGAGATTCATGGTATTGAACGTGGAATTGATCCTCAGGGCGCTTTGCTGCTTGAGCAAGACGGAGTCGTTAAGCCTTATATCGGTGGGGAAATTTCACTGCGTGGCCTTTGATCAAAATAAAGGAGAGCCCGGCTCTCCTTTATCGTTATATCGATGGATGAACGTTTATTTTCTCAGCCGGACACTTTCGACCGCGTGATTGGCGCTCTTTGTCAAAATCAGACTGGCTCGCTCACGTGTTGGTAGTATGTTTTCTTTCAAATTCAATCCATTAATCTCATTCCATAACTGCGTCGCAATATTCACTGCTTCTTCTTCTGGCAGTTTTGCATAGTGATGGAAATAAGAATCTGGATCGGAGAAGGCGCCCTGACGGAATTTGAGGAACCGGTTGATGTACCAACCCTGTAATAAGTCTTCCGGAGCATCAACGTATATTGAGAAATCAACAAAATCGGAAACAAATACATGGTGCGGATCGTGCGGATAATCCATTCCACTTTGCAGTACGTTAAGCCCCTCCAGAATCAAAATATCCGGTTGCTCAATGACTTTATTTCCCTCCGGAATCACATCATAAATAAGATGTGAATAGACCGGCGCAGTCACATGTTTAGCACCTGATTTGACTTCGGAAACGAAATTGACCAGCTGATGCATATCATAAGACTGCGGGAAGCCTTTTTTCTTCATGATCCCGCGCTCCTGGAGCGTCTTATTGGGATACAGGAAACCATCAGTCGTAATCAGCTCAACAGAACGATGCTCTGGCCAGCGGCTCAGGAGTGCCTGAAGGACACGCGCCGTGGTGCTTTTACCAACTGCAACGCTGCCCGCAATACCAATCACATAGGGTATTTTTTGCCCGTCGGTGCCGAGGAACTGCTCGAGCACGGCCTGGCGGCGCAGGTTGGAGCTGATATAAAAATTGAGAAGGCGCGAAAGCGGCAGGTAGATCTGCGCCACTTCTTCAAGGGACAAGTCCTCGTTGATGCCTTTCAGGTTTACCACTTCCGCTTCTTTAAGCGTGAGGGGTACTGAATCTCGTAAGGCTGCCCACTGCGCACGGTCAAACTGCAGATAAGGAGTTGCCAAAGATGGGTCTCTTTTTTTCATAAGTTAAAGTCTGCCTGTTAGCGCAGGTCAGGAAAGGCGATCACGCCAACTCCAGACAGTAAACCAGCAGCATATTATAGACACCTTAATTTTTGGGGGAGATCTTTTTCTTATAACTTATCGATTTCTTTGATTGAGTTTAAAAATTTTTAAGAAAGTTATGCAAACAGGGAAAAGTCTCTTGTAGTGCGGCGTGCAATTCACCGCACCATAGCGGACTAGAAATGAGGATAGGACGCGGGGCTAAAGAGGGAGAGCTGCTTGTAATAGACCACTTCTTTTTTTCGGCTGTAGCCGCTCGTGTCGTGCCTGCATTCTATGCAGCGATATCCCTGAGAGCGATAGAAAGCTTCAGCCTCTGAGCCTGACTGCATATCTGAGGAAAGCACAGTGCAACGCAAATCCTGAGCGGTGTTTTCCAGAACTCGCATCAACTTTCGTCCCACACCGCGACGTCTCGCCCGAGAACACACCAGCAGGGTGCTAATTTCAGCCTGATGGGATAGCTCAGTCTTACCGGCTAAATCAAGCTGAACGGTACCGACGACACCCTGCTCGTCTCTGGCAATCCAAAGCAATACTTCGTTTTGAGAAAGAGCAGGGCGCAAATCATGAAATGAATCTTCAGCCTGCTTTTGTTCCATAACGTGAGGGAAGCCTGCAGAAGCTCCCTGGCTGTTAGCCTCTACCAGCAATCGCGCGAGTTCATCTCTGTAGACCGGTAATGTCGCGGCATTAAGCATAACAATCTTCATCGCTGCACTCCTTGGATGATAAAAACAGTGCGTTCATGAAGGAGATTGCAAAAAATACGCCAACAAATTCGGCTGTAAAATCAGCCTCCGTAAAAGAGAAAGCTGCTTTTCGCGCTCATTACTGAAGCAAAGGTACTTTTGTGGTGCATAAGCCTGGCTTAAATGTAGGTAAAGAAGATTTTTAGAGAGCAACCGGAAAACAACAGAAGGTAGCGGCTGCCATCACCGCACAGGGAAGCAATATTTTCGCGCGTTATTTAACCCTTTAAACGCTTAAAAATGTAAAAAAACAGGTTTTTTGAATAAAACATGAGCGATAGCGCAAAACATGCAATTTTTTTGTTGCATACCCCTTAAAGTCTCCCTAGAATGCGCAGCACTTGATGCCGGCATAGCTCAGTTGGTAGAGCAACTGACTTGTAATCAGTAGGTCCCGAGTTCGACTCTTGTGCCGGCACCATTCAAGTACTAACAATTAGGTGGGGTTCCCGAGCGGCCAAAGGGAGCAGACTGTAAATCTGCCGTCATCGACTTCGAAGGTTCGAATCCTTCCCCCACCACCATACAAGCCTTAGCAATGAGGCAGCTTGAAGTGAAAGAGTCGCTTCAAGTGAAGGTGAGGAATTAAGTGTCTCACGTCCTTTTCCCCGTCTTCGAAGTTCTTCAGAACAATCAGGTAGCCGAGTTCCAGGATGCGGGCATCGTATAATGGCTATTACCTCAGCCTTCCAAGCTGATGATGTGGGTTCGATTCCACTGCCCGCTCCAAGTATGTGCTGATATAGCTCAGTTGGTAGAGCGCACCCTTGGTAAGGGTGAGGTCGGCAGTTCGAATCTGCCTATCAGCACCACTTCCAAATCCTCCCTCCTGATTTTCTTTCTGTAAACTAATTCGTCAAGCAAATGCTTGGTTGATGTGGTGATACCACCGATTTAACCGTGTCTTAGAGGGACAATCGATGTCTAAAGAAAAATTTGAACGTAACAAACCGCACGTTAACGTTGGTACTATCGGCCACGTCGACCACGGTAAAACTACCCTGACTGCAGCAATCACCACCGTTCTGGCTAAAACCTACGGCGGTTCTGCACGCGCATTCGACCAGATCGATAACGCACCAGAAGAAAAAGCTCGTGGTATCACCATCAACACTTCCCACGTTGAATATGACACCCCGACTCGTCACTACGCGCACGTTGACTGCCCAGGGCACGCCGACTACGTGAAAAACATGATCACCGGTGCTGCTCAGATGGACGGCGCTATCCTGGTTGTTGCTGCAACTGACGGCCCTATGCCTCAGACTCGTGAGCACATCCTGCTGGGTCGTCAGGTTGGCGTTCCATACATGATCGTGTTCATGAACAAATGCGACATGGTTGATGATGAAGAGCTGCTGGAACTGGTAGAAATGGAAGTTCGTGAACTTCTGTCTGCTTACGAATTCCCAGGCGACGACATCCCGGTCATCAAAGGTTCAGCGCTGAAAGCACTGGAAGGCGATGCAACTTGGGAAGCGAAAATCATCGAACTGGCAGAAGCACTGGACAGCTACATTCCATTGCCAGAGCGTGCTATCGATAAGCCATTCCTGCTGCCAATCGAAGACGTATTCTCCATCTCCGGTCGTGGTACCGTTGTTACCGGTCGTGTAGAGCGCGGTATCGTTAAAGTTGGCGAAGAAGTTGAAATCGT
>NZ_JYDG01000130.1:0-8284 GCF_003263545.1 Rahnella sp. AN3-3W3 | reverse complement strand
GCGAGGTTGGTAAGGGCTGCTTTTATTAGTAGTCATGTCAAAATCCTTTTCAGTACTTATAAAAATCAACTACGAGATACAGAAAACGATAACGTTTTTAATTTAATAGAAAGTTTAAATAAAAAACCAACGAGAAATTATTATCACCAGACATTAAAACTCATTTAAAATAGACATTATCGACTTGAGTAATAATGACCACATAAATTCAATACAGGAAAATAAAAAATTGAAATGATGGTGCGGGATGAATTATTGATTATTTATATGAAATATCTATATTTGGATAATATTTTAATTATCCCCTTCACCGGGAAGGGAATAAAGTGACTCAATACTCCGAATTCACAATCACTTCTTCGCCAAATACACCCGCCTGCGGCAATGGTTTGTAGCTTGAGTTAGAGGCGCGCAGTACGCGAATGCCCCTCGCGCTCACGGCCTGGGCGGCAGTGATATCGTTGTCAGAATCGCCGTAGAATATTTTAATCTGTTTGTCTTTCAGCCACTGAACTTTGGTGTTCTGCCCGGCTTTGTCACCGGCAAAAATCACCGGATTCACTTTGTCCTGCGGGATCTGGAAATCGTTCTGCAAGGTTTTGGTCACAGTTTCCGTTTTGGTTTCACTGCGTCCCGTTACAAAGTAAATGCTGTCGCCACGCTTGAGGTGCATGGCAATCAGGCTCTTTGCCACCTCTTTTGGCATGCTGAATTCATCCCAACCGTTATTCATTTTTTCCCAGAATTGCGGGTTCTTCAGGTAATCCTGCTTACCCGGTGAAAACTCGACCTGACCGCGGTAAAAGCCCGGCGAGGAGAACAGCACGGTGTCATCAATATCAAACCCCACCGCCATCGGCGGGCGGCCGCTGAGGCTGTTTTCAATCTGAGCGACAGACACCCAGTGAACTGGAGCTTGCTGCGCGAGTTGCGCGACATTCACACCCGGATAAAGCGGTGCAGGCGTGGCGTCTTTAGCGACAGCAGACTGATTCAGGCTGAGCAGCAGGAAGATGGCACTCAGTGCCAGAGGCGTTTTACGCATTCGGATCCCTTTTTTATGCTTATTAATCTTGCAGATAAAGTGGAGCAACAGGTCAAAAATCTTAACGACCATACCTGCGCAACCTGCAGATTTAAAGGAATTTTCCGGCGGATGTCATAGGAAAAGATGATGGTCACATTTCAGGGTAAAACCGTCTGAATTTTTCCAACATGGCATAAAGCGCTTGGTTCGAAAACTGTTTAGCGTCCTATACTTATTCCCAATTACGTTAGCTTTTAACTTTCTTATAAGAAAACGAAAAGGAATGACTATGCCCCAGTTACAGTCTGAAAACCGCCGCATCGTGCTGGCTTCACGTCCTCACGGTAAACCTGTCGATGATAATTTCCGTCTGGAAAAAGCCCCGTTACCGCAAGCCAAAGACGGCCAGTTATTGCTGCGCACCGTCTGGCTTTCGCTCGATCCGTACATGCGCGGAAGGATGAGCGATGCGCCTTCGTACGCCGCGCCGGTACAAATCGGTGAAGTGATGACCGGCGGCGCAGTTTCCCGCGTGGTGGAATCCAATAGCGCGGATTTCAAAGCCGGTGATTTAGTGGTCGGCAGCACCGGTTGGCAGGATTATTCCGTGGCTGATGCCAAAGCAGTGAAAAAACTGGAAGGCGCAGCACTCAAACAGCCTTCCCTGGCGCTGGGTGTTTTGGGTATGCCCGGCTTCACGGCCTTTATGGGTCTGCTGGATATCGGCGAACCTAAACCGGGCGAAACGCTGGTGGTCGCTGCGGCAACCGGTCCGGTCGGCTCGCTGGTCGGGCAGATTGGTAAAATCAAAGGCTGTCGCGTGGTGGGGATTGCCGGTGGCGAAGAGAAATGCCGCTATGCAGTCGAACATTTCGGCTTTGATGAATGTCTGGATCACCGCGCGCCGGATCTGGATGAACGCCTGAAAGCGGCCTGTCCGGACGGTATCGACGTGTATTTCGAAAACGTCGGTGGCGCGGTATTCGACGCAGTACTGCCGCTGCTTAACACCAAAGCACGTATTCCGGTGTGCGGACTGGTTTCGCAGTACAACGCGACCGGGCTCAAAGACGGGCAAGATCGCCTGTCGCTGCTGACCGGAACTATCCTGAAGAAACGCATGCGTGTGCAGGGCTTCATTATTTTTGATGATTACGGCCATCGTTATCCTGAGTTTGCAAAACAGATGAGCGAATGGTTTGAAGCAGGAAAAATCAAATTCCGCGAAGATGTTGTGGAAGGATTAGAGAACGCGCCGCAGGCGTTCTTTGGCCTGCTGGAAGGTAAAAACTTTGGCAAACTGGTCGTTCGTGTCGGTCAGGACTGATCTCTCTTTAACGTCAGCTGACGACAACTTCAGCTGACGACGTCCACAGGAGGTAACATGAAATTACTGATTGTATTGACATCACACGATAAGCTCGGCGAAACCGGTAAGAAAACAGGTTTCTGGCTCGAAGAATTTACGGCGCCGTATTATGAGTTTCTGGATGCAGGCGCTGAACTGACACTGGCCTCACCCAAAGGCGGGCAACCGCCGCTGGATCCCAAAAGCTCTGAGCCGGATGCCCAGACGGAAACTACGGCGCGTTTTCACAAGGATGACAACGCCAGACAGGCGCTGGCAAATACCGTGAAACTCAGTGACATCAGCGCTGATGACTTTGATGCCGTTTTCTATCCCGGCGGTCACGGGCCGTTGTGGGATCTGGCGGAAGATGCGGATTCTATTGCGCTGATCGAGGCGTTCTGGAAGGCCGGCAAACCGGTTTCTGCCGTCTGTCATGCGCCGGGTGTTTTGCGCAATGTCCTGATTGATGGCACGCCGCTGGTCAAAGACAAACGCGTGACCGGTTTTAGTAACAGCGAAGAAGACGCCGTCGGCCTGACCGATATCGTGCCCTTCCTGGTCGAGGATGAGCTTAAGAAAAATGGCGGTGATTACAGCAAAGCCGCAGACTGGCGTTCTTATGCCATCACCGACGGCAAGCTGATTACCGGCCAGAATCCCGCCTCTTCCAAAGCGGTCGCACAGGCCTTGCTGAAAATGCTGGGCGGGGCTGAAATCAGTAAGTAATCTGCGGGTAACCGTTCACCAAAAGATGAGGATTTTATGGCATTTACACTGACCAGTAAGGATTTGCGCGATGGCGAAAAAATGCCGGAAACGCAGGTTTTTAACGGCATGGGCTACAACGGCGACAACCTGTCGCCGCATCTGGCCTGGTCCGGCGCTCCGGAAGACACCAAAAGTTTTGTGATAACCGTTTATGACCCCGATGCACCGACAGGCTCCGGCTGGTGGCACTGGGGCGTGGCGAATATTCCGGCTGACGTCACCGAATTGCCGCAAGGCGCGGGCTCCGGTAAAGGCGGTTTACCTGCCGGTGCCGTACAGACCCGCACCGATTTTGGCAAAGCCGGTTATGGCGGCGCAGCACCTCCGCAGGGCGAACACCACCACTATCATTTCACCGTATACGCCATCGATACAGAAACGCTGGAAGTGGATGAAAATGCCAGCGGCGCTTATCTCGGCTTCAATGTGCATTTCCATACTCTCGGCAAAGCATCACTGACAGTGATATACAGCTGATTCCTGTGGTATAAAAGACGCAGAAAAGGTGGTCAGTTTTACTGGCCACCGTTTTTTTATTGCGGCGATGACCGCAACATTGAAAAAAAAGAACAATCTTCTTCATCAAGGAGTCAGTCACAGTGAAAATTTCCACCCTGTCGCGCGCGTGCGCTATGTTGTCTGCCAGCCTGATCCTGGCGGCATGTAGCAGCAGCCATCAAGGCTTATCCAGCCAGGTTGCTCCGGGCACCGCGTCACTGCCCGTATTATCTGCGGACGAAGCGGCCAACTTTACAGCGAAAAATTATCTGGCCTTTGGCGGCCCTTCTTTGCAGGTTCAGCAGCAGGGCTGGTTCCCTAAACTGGCAAGCACTGACGGCGCGAAAACCGACTTCGTGGTCGGTCCGCAGTTAGGCACCGACGGCGCGGCTTACGCCAACGTTCAGCAGGCAGTCAATGCCGCGCTGGCAGTGCGTAACCACGGCGAACGTATCTTCATTAAAATTCTGCCGGGCACCTATAACGGCGCGGTTTACATTCCTGCTGGCGCACCACCAATCACCCTGTTCGGTGCCGGCAACAGCTCCGCTGATGTGACCCTGGCACAAGGTCTGGAAGCGTCAGCAGCGCCAGCCGTTTACCGTTCAACCGTCAGCCCTGCAGGTCAGTTCCTGCCAGGTGACCGTGCATTCTATATGTTCCAGAACTGCGCAACGCTGACCACTGAAACCATCGGCACCGGTTGTACCGCGACTGTGTGGTCACAGAGCAGCAGCCTGCAATTGCAGAATCTGACCATTGGTAATTCCCTGCTTGATACCGTTGATGCCGGTGATCACTCCGCTGTGGCACTGCGTACCGACGGAGATAACGTCATTCTTGATAACGTGCGCCTGATTGGCCGCCAGAATACCTTTATGGCCAACACCGCCAATATCCACAATCAGACTGACAACAGCCGTTACAGCCGCGTTTATGTGCATAACAGCCTGATCGTCGGTGATGTGGATTACGTGTTTGGTCGCGCCAATGCGGTGTTCGATCACGTTGAATTCCACACTGTCAGCAGCCGTGGCGTGAAACAGGCGTCCATCTTCGCACCGAATACGCCAGCAACCGCGCCATACGGTTTCCTGGTGATCGACAGCAACCTGACCGGTGACCGTGGTTTCGAACAGGCAGCGAAAGCGAAAATGGGTCGTGCGTGGGATGCTGACGGCGCGAGCAGCCAGCTGGTGATCCGCGACAGCAGCTTCGACAAAAGCTATGACCAGATGAACCCGTGGGGCGCTTCCGTCTTCTCCGGCCAGCCGTTTGCAGGCAACGTGCCGAAAGATGAGAAACAACAGCGTAATCTGAACGATACCAACTTCAACCGCCTGTGGCAGTACAACAACGTGCTGACTCAGCCTGCGAAGTAATGTCGTCTGAGGTTGTGATTTAACATGATGAAAAAACCGCCGGGATTAACTCCGGCGGTTTTTTTTCGTTCTGAAGAAGGGATTTGTTACCCGGTTACAGCGCTTCGTTTCCCAGGCGGAATACCGACACGGTGCGTTCCAGATTCACCGCCTGTTCATCGAGCGAGGCCGCCGCACTGGCTGACTGCTGAACCAGCGCAGAGTTTTGCTGCGTCACGGTATCCATTTCTGCCACTGCCAGCGCAATCTGGCTGATGCCCCGGCTTTGCTCGTCAGAGGCCGAGGCAATCTCATGAATGATCTGCGTGACGTGGCGGACTGAACCGACAATTTCTTCCATCGTGTCACCGGCTTTTGCGACCAGCTGCGAACCGCTGGTCACGTTGGCGACTGATTTACCGATCAGGCCTTCAATCTCTTTCGCTGCCTGACCGCTGCGCTGTGCAAGGCTGCGAACTTCACTGGCGACGACGGCGAATCCGCGCCCCTGCTCGCCTGCCCTCGCCGCTTCGACGGCCGCATTCAGTGCCAGAATATTGGTCTGGAAAGCGATGCTGTTGATGACGGTGGTGATTTCCGAAATCTGTTTTGAGCTGACGGTAATCTCTTTCATCACACCGACGACATCCGCCACCAGCTTGCCACCGCGAGCGGCAGTGTTTGCGGCATCAGACGCCAGCTGGCTGGCCTGAGTGGCATTGTCGGCGTTCTGTTTCACCGTGGACGTCAGTTGCTCCATGCTCGCCGCCGTTTGCCCGAGCGCGGCAGCCTGTTCTTCGGTGCGTGCGGACAGGTCAATATTGCCCGCTGCAATTTCGCCTGAGGCGCGTGTCACCTGCATTACGCCTTCACGAATATCGCCGATAATGCCGTGCAGGTTCTGGTTCATGGTTTCGATAGCGCGGCTCAACTGTCCGACTTCGTCAAAGCTATGGCTCGAGGCGTGGGTCGATAAATCGCCGGCGGCGATACGCTCGGCGGTTTGCAGCGTGCGGCGCAGCGGCAGTGTCAGCTGACGGGTCATGCGCCACGAAATCAGCGCCCCGGCAATAATGGTCGCCACAATAATCGCCAGCATCTCCGAAATGGTACGGCTTACTTCATGGTGAAGGTTGGTCATTTCATGATTCAGCAAGGTGTTCGACGCCGAAGTCAGCGCCAGTCCGGCGGCGGCAAGTTGTGCGCTTATCTGCTGCGGATCACTGCCTGCGGGAGGATTGAGCGTCTGCTGCCAGCTTTCCCGATAACGGCGGATGTTATCCGGCATGGCATCCACCAGCATCTGGTCGCCGCTGGCCCAGGAATGTGCCGCAACATCGGCGCGGACGGTGTCGAGTTTATCCAGCGCCAGACGGTTTTCTTCAACAAATTTCATGTCTTTGCTTGCCATATAGGAAAGACGTGAAAATTTGGCCTCGTTTAGCAGGTCGTTCATGCTTTTAAGCAGCGTGGATTTTTCGGCGCGTTGATTGATGCTGGTGAGATGGTAAATACCGGATAAGGCGATTGAGGATCCCAGTAGCAACACCAGCGCAAAGCCTGCGCCGAGCTTGTGAGCAATGGTGGCGTGGCGAAACCGGCCAGCGATCCCTGAAAGTACATTCATTTTCTTCTCCCTGATTTCCAAAAGGACTGACTCTGAAGCGGCAGATGCCACCGAAGAATGAGTGAAATACGGGAGAGTTATCGACCAGTGCGGAATAACATTTAGTGGAAAGTGGAAATTATTCTTAACTATTAGTGGGAAGCGTCAGGCAATAAAAAAGCCCCTTATTACAGAGGCTTGATCATAATATCACGACGGGATTATTGATCAGCTAAAAAGCAAACATAAGCAAAACTGACCAGTCACTCAATGTGATTAATTAATTTCCAGAATGCTTACCCACATCGCGCCTTTGCCCACCGGGTAGGTTTTGAGCGTCGTCAGCTGACCGTTTTTCGGATCAATTTTCGCAACTTCAATCGCATCAGATTTCTGACCAGCAGTGATCACGTACTGACCAGAATGATCGATATTGAAACCGCGCGGCTGTGTCTGAGTGGCGTGATGCCCGACCAGCTCCAGTTCGCTGCCATCCGCTGAGACGGTCATGATGGAAATCAGGCTCGCGGTACGATCAGAAGCGTAGAGATATTTACCGTCAGGCGTAATGTGCAAATCGGCTGCCCAGCAGGTGCCGGTGAAATCAGCAGGCATAATGCCCAGCGTCTGCACCTGACGATATTCGCCGCTGGCGACATCTTTCTGGTACACATCCACACTGCTGTTCAGCTCATTTACACAGTAGGCAAAATGATGATTCGGATGGAATGCCATATGGCGCGGACCGGCACCTTCCACTGTTTTCAGCTCAGCGGAAGCATGCGGCGTTGCCTCACCTTCCACGCTGAAATCAAACTGGCGGATGCGGTCTTCTTTAAGCGCAGGGATCATCAGCAGATGGTTGGTCGGATCGATGTTGGCGGAATGAGGCGCCTGAATATTTTCCAGAACCTGAACCGGTGCCAGCGCGTGACCTTTTTCATTCAAAGGATGAATGCTGACATTGTTGAAGCTGTAAGAAGCCGAGAACACAAAACGCCCTTGCAGATCGATACCCAGATGCGTCGGACTGCCCGGTAATGGCGCCATCGCACCCTCTTCCAGTTTGCCTTCACCATCAATGTGATAAGTCAGCACGCCAAATTCAGGGCGAACGCCAACGTACAAGCGATGACCATCAGGATGGATAACCATCGGCTGAACCTGTCCCGGAACTTCAACCGTTTGCAGCAGGCTCAGCTCACCATTGTCTGCCAGACGAAAAGCATGGATTTGCTGGCTCTCAGGGCTGGCAACGTAGACAACTTGCTTCATCACATCTCCTTATTAAGAATCAAATAGTTGTAATACCCAAAATAGTTCGAGTTGCAGGAAGGTGGCAAACGAGAGACAAATCGGTCAGGAACCGATTTGAACAGCGCTTGCGCTGGCCCGCAGGGTGAGCCTCAGGGACGAGGCTCATTAATCCCGATGAGCTTACTAAAGTAAGTGATTCGGGTGAGCGGGCGCGGCCAACGCATCTGCAACTTGAAATATGCCGAGTATTAAGCGTAGCTCAGGTTAACACGATTCCCCAACGCTCTGGCGGCACCTTTAGTGCCGGAAGCGCGGTTTAATTAGCAGGCTAAAAAAGGTAATATGGCGATAATTTCCCCGATCCTCCCTCACTTACGACGGACTGCTCATGACTTATCGCATTATCGCGCTCGATC